>CAYYNL010000088.1:0-18951 GCA_964472925.1 uncultured Fibrobacter sp.
TCATAACCTTGTTCAGGGCCATATCCTTTAAAGGTTGCATCGTTAGCCATCTCATCAACAGCTTTGTGGAATGCCTCGATGCAGGCTTTTGGAAGGGCATTGGTAACATCACCGATTCCAAGACGGATAATTTCTTTGGAAGGGTTTTGCTTTTGAAAGGCATTGACTCTTTTGGCGATTTCGGAAAATAGATAAGATGAATTTAATTTGAGATAGTTTTCATTCAATCGAATCATATTTATAATTCCTTCCATAGGGTTATAGGTTGTAGGGTATGATAATTAAAAGGCAGGGGTGAAGTCAAGGGTGATAACTTTTCTGGGACTAGTTACTTTCTTCTTTC
The DNA here is from genome assembly GCA_964472925.1 of uncultured Fibrobacter sp. Taxonomy (GTDB): domain Bacteria; phylum Fibrobacterota; class Chitinivibrionia; order Chitinivibrionales; family Chitinispirillaceae; genus JAAYPC01. The sequence goes on from CAYYNL010000088.1 coordinate 344, forward strand.
TTTCTGGGAGTGACTATTATTCCTTTTTTCTTTTAAGAGGGACCGTTACTTACTTCCCGTACTGATAATATCAATTTTCAAAGATGGCCCGAATATTTTTTGCTATAGAAATTAAAGTTCTTAACAAGAAGGAAACAGAGAAGAATGCAGTGCGCTCTCTAACTTAATGCCTCATAAATGGCTTGGGTCAGTTCTGTTGACTCAAATGGTTTTATCAGTATACCAGATATTCCCATCTTTAAATAACTACTCTGATCCATCTCTTCGCTAAAACCAGTACTGATAAGTATCTTGATATCTTTTTTCAACTCTTTCATCCGTGTGATACATTCTTTACCACTCATACCTGGCATAATCAAATCCAGAATAACAAGATCATAGGATTGTGGTGAACTTTGAAACATCTTAACTGCTTCATCTCCATTTTCTGCTACTGAAACAGAGAACCCCAGCCAACGAAGGGTCTCTCCGATTGCCTCTCTTATAATCAGTTCATCATCAACAAGCAAAATTCTTTTATTGGCAGAGATATTCTGTTTAATTGAGGACTGTAATTTAACATTGTACACCGGAAAATAAAGTGTAAAGGTGGTTCCTTTTCCTGGTGTACTTTCCACATCGATAAACCCATTATGGCTTTTAACTATTCCGTAAACACAAGGTAACCCCAGGCCAGCATTCTTGGAGCGGTCTTTTGATGTATAAAAAGGTTCGAATATATGAGGAAGCTCCTGCTTGTCTATACCAGTTCCGCTGTCAGAAATCAGTATTGCTACATAATAACCAGGTGTAATGGTGAAAAGATGAGTACAGGAGGATCTCTCATCTATCCTGATATTTTCAGTGGTGATATTAAGTTCTCCACCATCAGGCATTGCTTCCTGAGCATTCACTACAATATTGGTAAGTGCATTGCGAAATTGATCGGAGTCTCCCAGAATGAATGAATCTTCTGCATTCAGGTTAAATTTAATCTGAATAGGGAATTCTGAACCTCTAATTATCTCTTCAAGAAAATACAAAGAATCATTGATATCAAAACATGAAAAGACCAGCTTGTTTTTACGTGCAAACTGAATCAGCTTTTCAGAAAGAGTTGAACCACGTCTGCACGCTGACAGTATCATTTTACTGTATTTATTTAACTTCTCATCTGTTGAGTACCGATTACAAATTATTTCTGCATAACCGGAAACCGCTCCCAGTATGTTGTTGAAATCATGGGCAATACCACCAGCCAGGCAGCTTACGGATTCAATGTTATAGATGATATTACTTTGTTCCATCAAATGTTTCTGATCTTTTGTTTCAAGCTCTGATTCTTTTATAAAGATAAAAAAACAGTTTTCTTCAACTTCCTTTCTCAGGTCCGGTAAAACGTATATACTTGCTATGAATCTGGAGCCATCTTTTTTTACCATCACCGATTCAGATGCCGATAAAAATTGGGAGTTGGCAGTATGCATTTGGAACTCTGATCGTTTTGAATCATGTATCAAATCTAAAAAGTCGCAGGAATTAAACTGATTCAGGGAATCATATCCGAACATGATAAGTGCATTTTTATTACATTTGCAAATCATGTAATCTTTATTGATGATAAATGTTGCAAAGGGGAACCATTCTGAGAGATTTTCCAGATATAAATGGTGGTCCAGGAACTTTTTTTCAAGTTCTGAAAATCTGGAACGCACAAGCATGTTTTCCTCTATAATTTTACAGATTGCATCTGAGAGTTTTTTAAGCTCTTTGTCATTTGTACCAACAGCTTTTAATTGTGAAAAATTCTGATTAGTCAAAAATAGAGTCATTGATTTGATCATGCTTTTTACTTTAAGATAAACAAGCGGAATGGTACCAAAAAAAGGAATAGTCATCAAAGCAAATTGCCACCATGGATGACAATCAGAGTTGAACAGTATCAAAAGAAATAATTGGGTGAATGCTGCTAAATGTAACACTGTCAGAATATAAACGGAAAAGGAAATTTTTTTGAAAAATGAAAACTTTTTTTTGCTTCCGGTTAAACCTAATTGAGATAATTGTTTGGCGTAAATCACATAGAGTCCTTTAGGCTATCGGTCCGGAAGTTTTGTCCGCCTCCGAAGTAAAATGCTACGGAAGTTGGAAAAAAATATTTAACCGGTTATACGGTCGAAACCTAAACTTCTGGGCCACTAAACAAAAGTGATCGAAGCAATGCTCGTCAAAGAATCGTACTATTTGGGTTAAAGTTCAACCTAAATTCCGCATTTGGATGCGAAGCATTTGCGTCCCGAAAATAATCGGGATTGATTGTCAAGCCATTGAATGTGTTTCTACTTTATCACCTGTCGATAAAGTCTTCAATACCTTCAAGTCATATTAATTCAAAATGATACAAAACTTCATCCACCCAACTGCGAATTAGGTATGAAGACTAAACAGATTCAAGACATCTTTAGTTTACTATCAACGACGGATTAAGGCAAGAATAAAGAAGAACTATTAGATTTTACCAAGCTTTTTGAGCTCAATCCACCCGCTTACTCCGTTTGGAAGGCTTACCAGTGCCCAGTGACCGTTAATTTTACGTATCTGGAACTTTGTGCCCTCATGAGCTGTAAAAAGCACTTTACTTCCATCTGGCTCATTGCGTGCATCAGAGGAGGGAGCCAGAAGAATGGCATAAGAGATTTTTTCCAGTTCGTAAATTTTAACTGCGGTGGAGATACCGGTTATTACTATAATCAACGATAAAAGAACCGAAAGATAAATAAGCCAAAGTCGGCCGTTTCCGGAAAAATAAAGGCTAAAAGAAAGAAATAAAGAGACGATTAATAAAAGTGAGAACAGAATCCAGAGCTGAGTTTTAAGCGGGAAGAAAATATGGAGATGCCAGATAAGATCTTCCAGAAAACCACGTTCCTGTTCAGGCGTTTTGTCAATAATGTTGGCTTTTATATATCGGATATTGGAAACAATATCAGGATCCTGAGGATCAAGTTTTGCCGCTTTTTCAAAGTAATAACGGGCCAGACCAATTTTTTTCTGGCGGAAACAGGTGTTTCCAAGATTATAAAAAACAGCACTGTTGGATGTTCCGGATTCCACTATCTTCTCATAATAAAAAGCAGCACTGTCATATTGTTCATTTGCGTATGCCTGATTCGCCTTTTCAAACCATTGGTCAACCTGAGTTGAATACACATTACCACAGACAAACAGACATCCCAGAAAGAAAATTATTGTATGGTTCATGACGGCACTTCCCTTTTTAGAGCTCTTCTGCAGTCCATGAAGAAATCTTGAGGCATTATCAAGAACTGAAATCCTGGATGAATCGTCAAGAGTCAGTCCACCAAAACGGTATCCATCAAGAGTTTCAATGAAGGAGGTAAGATCAGCTACGATCTGTTTGTTGGTATTTTGAGCTAAAAGTTCATTTCTGAGCTCATCCAGAGTTCTTCCTGTGGCTGCAAATCCAAATTTTTGAGAAATATACTGCTCGATAGTTTCAGAAACAGTACCCAGAAACTGCGATGATGAAAGGCTGGTATGCTTCTTTTTAAGAGCAGCAAGTTTTTTCTGTGCTTCTGAGAGTGCTCTACGGCGTATCTGCTGTGAAGCATTTCTTTTTTGTCTGGAAGATTGAAAACGGTACAATACTGATAAGATAAAAATGATGAAAGGAACAGGAAATAGCAGATAAAAGACCGGTTCCTGATAAGGACGCTCTTGTTGATTCCTGATTTTAATACCGGTCTTTATATAACGGATATCTTTACCCACCTCTCTGATCTCTTCCTGAGTAAGATAGCGGTTTTGTGCTACTGCGTTTTCTTTGCCTTTACTTACAGCTACTTTTAGAGTATCTGAAGATGCTTTTTGATATGTACCAGTTTCCGGATCAAAATAAAGAAGAGAAACTGGCGGAATTACCAGGGTACCTTCTTTTCTGGGGATAAGAAGGTACTTGTAAGTTTTTCTGGCAGAAAGTCCATTGACAGTGGTATCGGTTGCCGTTTGCTGCTCAGGTTTGAATACTTCACAGTCAGAAATTTGCGGTAAAATTATCTCTCCGATACTTCCAGGTCTGGTGGATCCTTTCAGGGATATCTTCAGAGTAATTGCTTCTCCGGCTGGGATTTGATTCGGGTTGACACTCGCAGAGAGAGAGAATTTTCCCACAGAACCTGTAAACCCAGATGGTGCAGAAGGTAATGGTTTAACAGTAATGGAAAGACTGTTGGATAAAGCATTCTTATCTACTGCTTGAACACCACTGCCGAAGAAACTGTTCATGTCGAAGAAATCATCAAAAAACGGATCTGATCTTCTGGAACGTACTCTTTGGAGTTCCTGGTAACCAAATGGGATCGACTGTATGTTAAAAGTACCACTGTTAATCGGGTATAATGCATAACGCAGTGAATAAATTTTGTAAATTTCACCATCAATTCGCTCCTGAGTAGTACTGATCTGATTAGTGAATAATCTGTTCAAAGTAAAATCGCTTCCAAATGCATTTTCCAGTTTTTCCAGGGCAGACATGAAACCATTATTTACGTCGGTGGAAGATTGCGCTTTCTGTGCTACCTTAAAAGTTAAAGCAGCCTGTTCGCCTACATAGAGAGTGCGTTTGTTTAACTGAAGAAACACTTTGATGTCAGGATTGGCAACAGCTTCATTTCTGACCGTAAAAGCTATAGGATCAGTTTTATAGCTCTTACCGTCAACGGTTATTTCCAGTGATGGAAAAGTAAAGTTACCAACCTTTGAAGGGGCAATATAGTAATAGAAAATGTGGTAAACCTCAGTTTTCTGGCTGGCTCTCCCATTAATTATCTGTATAGAAGATGAAGAGGACTGACTCTGGTTGGTCTTTAAAACCGTGAAACCATCAGTATTGCTTACCTGAGGGGCTGAAGGAGTGCCTGACTGGCGGTTGGTAATCAGGGTTGCTGTTATAACCACCTGTTCACCAATAGAGATATGCGTTCGGTCTGTGGTCGCAGAAAAGCGGACCTCAGCGGAAATAGTAACAGCAAGTAGGGTCAAAAAAATTAGAATTGAAATGAACTTTTTCACAATGTGTGCTCCTTTGCCCATTCATTCACGGTTTTGCAGAGCAGTTTAACATCACTTACGCGGGAAAAATTATGATCCGCGCCATTAAAAATGTGATATTCACAATTGATACCGCATTTGCGAGCCTCAGAGACATAAACAGCCGATTCTTCTACAGGTATCGACTTATCAGAGTCACCCTGAATAAGAAGTAAATCTCCTTTCAGGTCTTTACAGAGAGTTTCTACTGGTTTACTCTCCAGAAGAGAAGCGGCAAATGATGAATCCATTTCGTGAGGCCCATGTTCATAATAGCCTTCTGAATTTGGACCAGACTCGATAATTTTTTTCTGACTCAGAATTAGTTTTTGTGGATTGCCAACCGGTGATAATAATGCTACTCCATTTACATCTTTGCTGCACAGAGCGGCTATCATTCCACCGAAGCTGTGTCCCAGCAAAAAAACAGTGGATGGATTTTGTGTTTTCTTTAGCCACGAAACAATCGTCATCAGATCATTTTTCATTGTGGAGACATTCATTTCAGAAAATTCTCCATCACTTTCACCAGAACCACGGAAATCAAATCTCACAGAGCAAAATCCTGCATCGGCAAGAGCTTTGGAAATCTTAACAAACAGGTAACCAGGTCCCATACGCTGACTGGTAAAACCGTGACAAAAAATGAACCAAGGTGCTTGGATTCCCGAGCCGCTGATATGCATAGAACCTCGTATAAGTTGTTTTTTTTCTCCTGGCAATTCAAAATAACTGAATTTGTGCATCTTTACCAATCCTGTTCAGGCTGTCGGATACTTGCATTCTTTCTGGTAGGCTTGTTTAACGAGTCTGCATCATCAGCATAAAGTTCAAGGAGCCTGCGAGCATCTTCCTTTTTCATTTCCTTTTGCTGCTCTTGAGATTCTTTCATCTCTGATTGCTGCTGTTGCTGCTGCTGTTGCTGTTGTTGCTGATTATTATCTTTTTGTTCCTTATTATTATCCTGCTGGTTCTGCTGATTCTCTTTCTGCTCGTCATTCTGTTGCTGATTATTCTCATTTTGTTTGTTTTTGTCATCTTTATTATCTTTGTTCTGCTGATTCTGCTGCTGTTGCTGCAATTGTTCCAATTGCTTAATTTTCTGGTGTGTCAGTTGAAGGTTCCATTTGGCGTCGATATTATCAGGGCTAAGGTCAAGAGATTCAATATAGTGCTTCAAGGCTGACTTAAGATTATTCTGGGCACCCTGAAGATCCTGGTTCTGAATCTGTTCAGCTTTTTTATACAGAATATTTCCCATATTATAATGGGCATCTGATCTAATTTTTTTATCTTTTACGGAAAGAGCTCCGTTGTAGGATTCTTCTGCCTTATCATAATCACCAAGCCTGTAGAGAGTAGAACCCTGATTCATTTTAAGCTTTTCATCAGAGGGGGAAAGAAGAAGGGCATCCTCGTACAGTTTTAAAGCTTCATCGTATTTACCCTGCTTGTATAACTCGTTTGCTTTATGATTTTTGGAATATATTTCATCTGCACTGCAAACAGAGAAAAAGCACAGAAGGAAAAGGGAAGCCAAAGATTTGATAAATATTTTCATAGACTTATCCTTATTCAAAACGGCCTTTCCATTCCTTTTTCTTTGAAACCCGCTCGGGAATAAAAAACTCCAGCAGCAACAGTAACAATGCAAAAGTAAGAAAAATCTGATACTGTTCCTCATAAGTGCTGAGTTTACTCATACCAAGATCTTTCTTTTCCATTTGAGCGATTTCACCAATGATACGGGCAAGATCAGAATCGTTACCGGCATGGAAAAATTTCCCATTAGCTTCTTTTGCAATGATTTCCAGAGTTCTGGGATCTAGTCTGGTCATCACCAGATTTCCCGATTTATCTTTTTTATAGGTAATCGAACCACCTTTTTTACTTATAGGAATAGGTGCACCACCTTCAGAACCAACTCCGATTGTATATATTACAACCCCTTCCTTAGCTGCAGCTTTAGCCATCTCAACAGCTTTTCCCTGGTGATCTTCACCATCAGAAATCAATATGAGTACCTTATGTTTTTTTGATTTGGAGTTAAAGGCTTTCATTGACTGTTCGATGGCATCAGAAATGGCGGTACCCTGAAGATCGACCCACCCAGTAGTAACTGCATCCAGAAACATTTTAGCTGCACCGTAGTCAAGAGTAAGAGGACATTGTACAAAACTTTCACCTGCAAATACCACGATTCCTATGCGATCTCCGTTGAGCATGTCAATAAGCTTTGAGACTTCATGTTTTGCTCTATCGATTCTGTTGGGAGTAATATCTTCTGCCAGCATGCTTTGGGAGATATCCAATGCAACTAAAATGTCAATTCCCTTTCTCTCAACCATTTCCATCTTTACTCCAAATCTGGGTCTGGTCAGAGCAATTACCATAAAGAAAAAGAAAAAGCAGAATAGAGTCCATTTTAAAATCTGACGGGAAAGGCCTGCAGATGGTGTCAGTTTTCTTATAAGTTCAAGTGATGCAAAACGTTTCAGGGCTGCAGTTTTTCTCTGATAAGCCCAGATAAAGAAACCGATCAGTACTGGAATCAATAACCATAAAAGGAAATATTCAGGATTTCCAAATTTCATAATTTACCTTAAGGAATACGTCTGAAACGGGAATGCTGTAAAATAAGTTCCAACATTAAAACCAGAAACCCAGCCCATAACCATGGATAAAAACGCTCCTCATAGGAGGTAAAAATTTTGGTTTTTATTTCGGTTTTTTCCATTTTGTCTATCTGATCATAGATGCTTTTGAGACTTTCAACATCACGGGCACGAAAATAGGTCCCATTAGAAATTTCTGCAATCTCTTTTAATGTTTTTTCGTCCAGATCCGACTGGATCATCTGTATCTGCTGGACTATTTCACCAGTAAAGGGATTTCTGATTTGAACCGGGATCGGCACTTGACCCTCTCTGCCTACTCCTATGGTATATATCTTCATCCCCAGTTCACTTGCGGCTTTTGCTGCTGTAAGAGGCGGAATCTCACCAGCGTTATTGGCTCCATCAGTTAAAAGAATAATCACTTTACTTTTTGCGGGTGAATCTTTAAGTCGGTTTGCTGCTGTTGCCAGGGCGGTACCTATGGCTGTTTGTGAACTGAAATCGGTGAAGGTGATGTTATCAATAAACTGGTCCAGAACTGCATAGTCAAGAGTAAGAGGACATTTGGTAAAGCTTCTTGCTCCGAAAATGACCATACCAATCCGATCATACTGCCTTTTTTTGATAAAATCACGAATTGTGGCTTTAGCTACGGTAAGACGATTATCTGGCTTGAAATCCAATGCACGCATGCTTTCGGAAATATCTAGTACCAGCATTATATCTACTCCTTCAGTGGAAACCTCTTCATCGGTTCTGCCTTGCTGAGGACGTGCCAGTGCCACAATTAGAAGTCCGATTCCAATAAGACGCAAAGGAAGAAGAACATGCCTTGCCTTGACAAAAAAAGATGGCTTGATTTTATTAAATACGGAGAGATCTGAAAATGTAACAGCAGGTTTGTATTTTCTTTCCCTGAAGATATAAATCCAGATTACAGGCAGCCACAAAATAAAAAGAAGGAAAAATTCCGGATCTCTGAATCTCATGAATGTTCACCTGTATTTGAAGTACTTAGCTTATTCTGGTTCTCCGAAGATTGTACAGATTGAGTGGAATCGTTTGTTTCGGACAACTGAGGCTTTGTTATTTCCAGAAAATTTATCACTTCCTTTCCGAAACGCTCTACTGTCTGATCATCAGGGGTAAATTTAGCAAATTTTACCAGATCGGTAGTGCGGAAGAACCATTCGACTGGATGTCTGACTTTCATTTCCAGACCCGAAACTCCCAGCCAGGCAATCAGCTCTTCAGCAGTATATTCCTCTGCATTAACCTGAAATCTTCTTCCGATGTATCTTTTAAATATTTCTGTAAGCTCAAATACATACTCGCGGATTAAACCCTGTTGAAGGTAACGCTTTCCGTGAAGTATCCCTAAAGCTTCTATTGCCTCTTCGTAGGCTGGTTTGGGAGGAGGTAATTTTTCTGGTTTGCGAAGAAGCTTCTTGAGTAAAATAGCAATAAATACCAGAGCAAGAATTGCCAAAATGGAAATAAGCAGCCAAAGCCACCATAGAGGTGCTTTACCGGCAATCTGCTGTGAACGCAAATCTTTAATATCGATTATACTGTCTTTGGTATCGATAACCGACAGTATTTCCAAAGTTATATTTTCTGTAAACAGAGTGTCTGTAGCTGAATTATCTTCAATTATAAACTTCAATGGTGGTATGGTACAGTTTTCTGGTATATAGGTTGTGATCAGATATTGCACAGATATGCTGTCATAGTTCTGAAGCTCTGTTCTCTTAAGATCCCATCCCTTTACTGTCAGCTTACCAAAATTATCTTCAGGTGAAGGAGGAGTAAATTTTGCTTTTTTGGGGATATTGGCATTTACAGTGAAATTGATTTTTTCACCAACGGTAATTTGAGAGCGGCTTAGAGTGGTTTTGAGTTCTGTTGATTGTATTTCGATAAAGAATATGCATACCAGCAAAGAACAAATTGTTAATATGGGACCTCTATCCATTGAGACCTCCGATAGACAGGATTATTAACTGTACAAGTCCCACAATAAAACCCAGAACTCCACCTATAATTTCTATAGCTTTAAGTTCTTTTGAAGCTATAGAATAGATGATGGCTTCGAGTTTTGTTAAATCAAAACCTTCGATTTTTTCTTTAATTATCTTTTGGAAGTTGATTCTGGATTCCACCGACTGAAACAAAGTATCGATAACACCTGGAATTTCTTTATTCAATTCATCCATCAGAGTGTCTGAAAGCTTTGCAATTATCTCAGGTGTAATAAACATGGATAACAATGGATTGGAAGTTAGCTTGCTTTGAATCAGATTGTCTATTTTTGATTTAATCACATTGCCAATCTGGAGATGAAATTCTTCAGTCTGAATTATTGCCCTGATATCACGGTGTGAGATTAACTCCGTTTCAACTGTCTGTGCGACCTTTGCGGCCAGATCCTTTTTTCGTTTCGGGATAAGCCCGATTATACGCAGTCCAAGAATACAGATCTCTTTTCGAGGCCTGAAAATCATCTTAACTGCGAGATAATTAGTGATCCACCCGATAAAAGCACTAATAATAGGAATCTGGCAATAAAGTATTATTTGCATAGTTCTGTGCTATATACGTATCAATATTTAAAATATTTAAACTGTTGCAGAAATTTTCTCTGCTCCTTTATATGCAGGGAGAGAAATCAGTAAAATTAGTTAAAGTGCATCGTTTTTTCAACTCTTATATATTATCTATAAAGCTTACTTTAGAGTGGAACCGATATTAAATTTTAATAACTACTGGTTTATCACATCAGATATGAAATTCCAAGTCACAAATAAATTTTAAAATATAAAAAGGAATAAGAAACTCCGATGTTACTATCCAATTTAATTTGGAATTGTATATCATTGACTGTCATTGTTTGAAAGCTGGAATTTATTCAGGATTTCGCACTTATTGTTAAGTTTTTTAATAATACAGATGTTTTGAAAGAAAACTTATTAATCTGCAGTTCTCTACAAGAAGAGGAGTATATAAATTAAAGGCTGTATGTATATTTAAGAGCAACAGAAACTAAGCTTTTTAATGACAGAATAGATAAACGAGCAGGCTTCTTGACTTCAAGGTTGTAAAACCTGATAATTATTTGCGTGATTTAAGAGAGCGGGCATTAAATGACCTTGAAAAATTTTTCCTGGGTTATTCCTGGAAAGCTGGCAGGCTCGGATATTCCTGGAAGATATTCTTCAGAACCGGATGATGTGCGTAGAGATCTGCAGGAGATGCGATCTATAGGAATCACATATCTGGTTTCTCTGGAGAAGCCAATGGGACCAATTGACGATATTTGTGTTGAACTGGGAATAGAATGGAATTATTTCCCGATTCAGGACTTCAAGGTCCCTGAAAATGGAGAACATTTTTTGACTCTGATAAAGCAAATTATTACTGCTTTTGAATCGGGTAAGCCGGTCTGCATTCATTGTTATGCAGGCATTGGCAGGACCGGATTGGTTTTATCCTGTGTTTTTGGATATTACTTTTCTCTAAAAGCATCCAGTGCTATCGCTGCAGTAAGGAAAAAACGGGCAGCACTGGATACTCCCGAACAGGAATATTTTGTAAAGGAATTTTTAAGCAGCTATGAGTACTGAATTTGATATTCGAAGATTTCTTCTGCAAGAAGAAGAGAAACTCAGCCCTTTTGCTAAAAAAAGCAGTGAGTCTGCGGGAAGAAAATTCCCTCTCAAACGTGATCCGTTCAGACTCGAGTTCGCTCGTGATGAAACCAGAATCCTGCATTCACCTCCTTTTCGACGTCTAAAACACAAGACACAGGTTTTCTTATCTCCCAATAATGATCATATCTGCACACGAATGGAACATGTACTGCATGTTTCCAGTATTGCGGCTGTAATAGGACGATGTCTTAATCTCAATATTGACCTTATTAACGCTATTGCAAAAGGACATGATCTGGGGCATCCACCATATGGGCACGCTGGTGAACGTGTTTTGGATAAAATCTTAAAGCAAAAGAACGTAATTGAAGGTTTCAAACATGAAATACATGGTTTACGGGTGGTTGATAAGCTCACAAATTATGGCGCAGGATTGAATCTGACTTATGAAGTAAGGGATGGTATAATTACTCATTGTGGTGAGTCTTTTGAAAGGATAATTACTCCGGATCGAACCAGAGACATTAAAAGAATCGATTCAATTAATGAACGCGGTCTTTACCCGGCTACCCTGGAGGGATGTCTGGTAAGGATGGTGGACAGGATAGCTTATCTGGGCAGAGATATGGAGGATGCTATCAAGGCAGGACTGATCAGGAAAGCGGATATTCCCTCAGATATAGCCAAAAATCTGGGTACTGAAAATGGCAAGATCATTGGTATCTTTGTAAATGACACCATAGCTAACAGTCATAACAAAGATTCCATAGAGATGAGCGAAGAGGTGTTTTATTATATGTATCAATTGAAGCTTTTCAATTATCAGAATATCTATCAGCATCCAGAGGTGGAGCGCAAATCCCATAAAGCTGCTCATTTAATCGAGCTTTTGTTTAGTGAGCTGGAATTTTTTCTGGAAAAATCGGAGCGAGGTAAAAATATTACCTACATTATGTCTCTTATCAAGGAAGCGCCTGTAATGGAGGTTTTTTTCAATTTTATAAAAAACACCAATTATAATGATGAAACTCCCTCATATCTGATGGTAACCGATTTTATTGCAGGAATGACTGATATCTTTGCTGAACGTACTTTTATGCAGCTTTTCTCACCAGACAGGGTAATCTAAAAAATGACAATTCATTCCGACTCTCACTGCCATCATAGCAAAAGTATACTGATTGATCTATGGAATTCGTTCTGGAATCCTCCAGAACTGCCCTGCCCTAAATGTGGGTGCAAAGACACGGAATATTACGATCCGTTCTTTTTTGCCCCCATACGTGCATTTAAGAAAAAAAGGCGAATAAAGTGCGTTACTTGTGGCTTTATCTGGCGGCCGGCAAGAAAAAAGCAGTCTTTTTGGGATCGTTATACCAAAAGCTATCTTTCTTGACAATTGAAAGCTATTTTACTCAACCAGAACCTTTTTATTATTACCCAAGCTTGATTCGTATGCCAAAGCCAGCTTCTCACGGACTTCCTGCTGTATTTTGTCCATTTCGTGAGTTTCTATCTGGCGTTTGATTTCGCAGTAGAGTTGAGAAAGCGCTCTGTTACGAATCTGCTTATGTGTCTCTTCCGGTAGTCTCTGGTATTCCATGGCAATAAGGTCCTCTTTATTTATTCTGGGTTTGGACAGATAAATTAGCAGCAGTGAGATACCAATAGTCAACAAGGTAATGGTCCATGGAAGAAAGACTGTCGGTGAATATTTTATGTCAAAGATTGAAAAGCTCTTTTCATGGTTTTGATTTTGTGATGATAAACTGATAAGAGATTCAGGTAAATTGTTGCTGTAGATCAGTTCCAGGTTTCCAAATTCAGGAACAGTCACTTTTGAAACTGGTAAAGGCTTGGAAGACTGGCAGACAATTGCCTTATCATAAAAAAGGATAAAAGGTGAGGGGCTTTTTTCAGCCATTTCTCTCAGACAGTATTTAAGATCGAAAAGTACCGCCAGAACTTCAATAGCAGAGTTGTTTTTAATAATGGGGTAGGTTTTTAAAAAGCAAACATTGGAATTTACGTTAAATATATCACCTTTGTAAGATACTCCTTTCTCCATGAAAGCTTGAAACCAGGACCTGTTCTTTACATTAAAAGTGGCGATTGAATTAGAACTGCGATTGATGTCATTTAACACTTTACCATCCTGGCATACTCTTAAAATGCCATACAGTTGAGGAGTACTACATAATACATCTCTTAAAAGTGAATCGATAGCGGTTTCGGATCGATTTTTAAACAGCGTACTCTTAGAAAGAGATATGCTTACCGAATCTGCCTTTTTCAGATGTGAAACAAAATCAGCAGATGCATTTTCCATATCAAATCCACTGGTTGATACGCACAGAACCAAAAGAGAAAAAGATGTGATTGTTTTTTTCATGATAACATCCTTTTCTGGAAAATGATAATACACTATGCATCATAAATCAGCAAAATTATCATCATTATACAATTATTATTTAAAAACTTTCAACACCTCTTTTACGCATAGCAAATGATATGCAAGAAGAGTATATTTTTTAGGGATAATATTATAACTTTCGGCAGAACATGCCGTTATCATAATTTACTGTCAAATAGAGAAATAATTATGCAGGGCATCCTAAATAAAAGAGATCTGTTTATTTGACGCTTGCATCAAGAAAAAAAGGACAGATAAAGAAAAATCAAGTTGTTGGATTAATTGTGATTCTTGCTTTAGTTATCAGATGTTGAAATAGATGCACTGAAAATTTGGGTACAATGATTACTGACCAGTATTGTGGATTTTGAGAATTGAAATGGAATTCCAAATTTTCAAAACGATTTTCTTATCTCCGGCATTACAGTTCTGAACACTAACATCGGACTTTCTAAGATCAAAATTGGAGTTTTGAACACCGTTATAGAAGCTGCAGGCACAAATATTTCATTTGCCTTATAGTGTAGAATGGATCAGATCTCCTTTACTCCAATATTTGTTATCCGATGTTATTTCAACCGTTAGATAGATCTTTCAGTTACTCTTTTGCGTGCAGTAATCAAAGCAATTACTCTACCATGGCACTTCTGTTGCTTTTAGACTCCTTAAGGTAGGAGGTGAAGAGGATGGGATTGAAATGGTTTCCATGGCAATTCATGGTTAAGCAGGTGGCACGTTCAAAAGGCTTTATCGATCCAATACTTCTTCTTTCTCATTTCAACCGCTTTGCTCAGCCTTCAGAGGTATGGGCACCTGTGGAGCTTTTGCGTGCAGGAACCGTTCTTCATGCAAGGGGCCTTATAAACAGCCAGGTAATTCAGCACAATATGGATTGGGTGTGGCCCTATTGGGTAGAGCGGCAGTTTGATCCTGAAGATAAATCTTTTATTCCCAGGGCTTTCTCACTTACCCAGATTAATCTTACTCATCGAAACTGGACTGCTGTAGGAATACCTGGATATCAGGAATTACCAGTGGTTGATCCCCGTGGACTGGTAATGCCTTTTTTTGACAGTTGGTCTATAGACAGTTGGATAGTGTTGCCAGATGGGGGGCGCCTTATTCCTTCAAGAGAAAAAAATGTTCAGCAAAGGGTTCAATGGACAGACTCTTTTTCTGTGATTACAAAATCAGAAAATGATAAGATGCAATTAGAATCAGAAGTCAAAGTGATTTTAGAAAATGGTATACCGGTTTGCAGAATCTATTTAAAGGCAATGGCTTCATCTGATGGCTATCTGCTTATAGCTTTACGGCCCTACAATCCTGAAGGTGTCAGTTTTATAAACAGAATAGAGCTGATGAAAAAAAATTACGGGTGGTTTATTGATAGAAAATATCTGGTTTTTTTTGATGAAAAGCCTGAAAAAAACCGTTTTTCCAATTATCGCAAAGGTGATGTATATCATTGGGTTTTTTCTCCTATCAAAGATAAACAAAGCGGGATCCAATGTGAAGTAGGCATGGCAACTGCCCTGGCAGAATTTACCATTAAGGCCGGGGAACCACGTTACACTGCGATCAGTATACCTCTAGAAAAAGGGAAAAAACTTCAGTCGATCTATCCCTTAACCAAAACTGCTCATCAGGTTTGGCAGGACGCCTACGAGGGATGCTGTCAGATTCATCTTCCTTATCGTAATTTCGAGTATCTTTACGAAACCGCAATAAGGACCTTGCTTCTTCACACCCCCAGAGAATCTTATGCCGGTCCTTACACTTATAAACGTTTCTGGTTCAGGGATGCTGCTTTTATAGTTAAAGCCCTTCTGTGCACATCAAAAATAAAAAGGGCTGCCCGCATAATTAACAGCTTTTTTGAAAAACAGAATTCGAACGGTTACTTTCTTTCTCAAGATGGTGAGTGGGATTCCAATGGAGAGGCCTTGTGGGCCATGCAACAGTATTGCCTTTTCAGTGGAAAAAAACCGCCAATTCAATGGAAAGACAGTGTAATGAGAGCCGCAGAGTGGATTGTTAACAAAAGAGTAAAAACTGAAGACAAGCTTATATATAATGGCTTATTTCCATCTGGTTTCAGTGCAGAACATCTGGGCCCTAACGACTTTTATTTCTGGGATGATTTCTGGGGAGTAGCTGGATTAAATGCTGCCGCTTTTATGGCCAGACAATGGGAAGATCATAACAAGGCAGAAAGCTTTGAGAATGAATCAAGAGACTTCATGAATGCAATTGTCAGTTGTCTACAGAAAGTAGCCGGAAAGATGCGAAAACAAATTATGCCCGCATCTCCTTACAGAAGACCAGACAGCGGAGCAGTTGGATCTTTAGCTGCTGGTTATCCATTGCAGCTTTGGACTGAAAAAAACGATAGGCTCTTGCTTACTGCAGATTACCTTTTCAATCACTGCCTAATTAATAATGGTTTCTATCACGACATAAGTCATTCAGGAATTAACCCATATCTGACATTGCACATAGCCCAGGTATTGATGCGTGCAGGAGATATCAGATTTAGAAAGCTTACAGAAGCAATTGCTGAAATGGCTTCCCCAACAGCACAGTGGCCTGAAGCGATTCATCCCAGGTTAAAAAGCGGATGTATGGGAGATGGGCAACACGTTTGGGCTGCATCCGAATGGATTATTATGGTGCGAAACAGTTTTATAAGAGAGGAGAGGGAGCGTAATACGCTGGTGTTGTGTTCCGGAATTTATAAGGATATAACCGATTCTGCAGAAACAATGGAATTCGGTCCTGCACTTAGCTCTTTTGGTTCTGTTTCAATTCAGATAACCAGAGACAAGGGAAAGTTGAAAGTACAATGGTCTGGAAAATGGCACCAGGGGGAAAAACCGGAGATAGAGATAGCCTTTCCGGAGAAAGCAGTGATTAAAATTGAGCCAGGAAAGCAGATCTGCCATATTCCGGAATAAGACTTTTCCACTGCTTTACTTTAATTCAGGAGAAAATGTGAATATTTTAATGATAACTAACACCTATTTACCTTTTATTGGGGGGGTAGAAAGATCAGTTAAAATATTTACTGAAGAGTATCGTAGGTTAGGCCATAAAGTAATAATTGTAGCACCCTGTTTTGAAAACATGCCCACAGAAGAAACTGGTGTAATCAGGGTGCCAGCATTGCAGAATTTCAATGGTACCGATTTCTCTGTTCAGCTTCCCATTCCAGGAATCTTGCATAATGCTTTAAAGAATTTTCATCCGGATATTGTGCACTCGCATCATCCATTCCTGATGGGAGATTCGGCACTTAGGATTGCTGCTCAATATAAGGTGCCAATAGTTTTTACTTTTCACACTTTCTATGAACGCTATACTCATTATGTTCCTGGTGATTCTCCGGCATTGAAGCGCTTTGTGATAGCGTTGGCCACCGGATATGCAAATCTATGTGATCATGTGTTTGCTCCCAGTAACAGTGTGGCAGATGTGTTAATAAAACGAGGAGTAAATACACCGGTGGATGTAGTCCCTACCGGTATCGAACTGAATGAGTTTGCCAATGGTGATGGTCAGAGATTTCGCAAAGCAATGGGTATTCCCTTAAAGACATTTGTAATTGGATTTGTAAGCAGGATAGCTCCTGAAAAAAATGTACGGTACATTGGAGAGGTGGTATGCAGATTTCTTAAAAAGAATGATAACACCTGTTTTTTAATGATCGGTAAGGGCCCTTCCGAAGAGTGTATTAAAGATATTTTCCGTAAATACAATCTTTTTAATCGTTTTTTTCATCCTGGTACCTTGATTTCTCAACCTCTGATAGATGCTTATCATGCGATGGATGTCTTTGTTTTTGCATCCAGAACAGAGACTCAGGGATTGGTAGTTACCGAAGCTTTAGCTGCAGGTGTACCGGTGGTAGCGGTGGATGGTCCGGGGATAGGAGAAATAGTTATGGATTATTGCAATGGAAGGTTGCTTAAGAATTACGATCCAGATGCATTTTGCGATGCACTTCTATGGGTTTACAGATTAAGTAATCAGAAAAAACGTCAGATAAAGGAAGACACAAGATTATCGGTTTTGTCTTATTCAAAAGATATCTGTGCTGCGAAAGCTCTGGACATTTATATGTCTTTATTGACCAGAAATCTTATGGTACGTGATCATCTGGATAGTGCATGGGAAAAAACCAAGCGACTTATAAAAGCTGAATTTGAGCTCCTGCGCAATATCAAAAGAGCCACTGATGCTGCAATTAATGATAATGATTGAAAGAGGAAAACCAGATAAGGAGAAAAAAAGTGAGAGCTTTCTGGAATAAAAACGAAAAAACCGGTCTTATTGACCCCTCACCTGAGGTTAGCAAAAAAAGCTTGTCTGCAGAAAGAATGGTTCCACCTGTCAGGTTGACTATTGAGGAGCTTTGTAACAGATTCAGTCCCGAAAGCCTGAGTTTTGATACAACAGCCAATCTGCCTGTAAAGCATTTGTCTGTAGGACAGGAAAGAGCAGTCAAAGCCATAGCGTTTGGACTAAAAATTAAGAGCAGAGGCTTTAATGTTTTTGTTTCAGGACTGGCTGGTACAGGTAAGGATAGCGCAATACTTCAGGAATTAAACTCTATTGCCAAATCTGAACCAGTTCCGGATGACATCTGCTATGTTTATAATTACAAAAACCCTCAATCGCCCAAGCTTCTATATTTTCCTGCAGGTTTGGGTAAAAGATTTAAATGTGAAATGAAAGAGTTGCTTGGAAAGACTAAAGAAATATTTCAAAAATACCATCAGAAAGATTACTCGCAGATATCAGTTGCAGTAAATGGCTTATTCATGGAAATATCAAAAA
>CAYYNL010000089.1:0-18845 GCA_964472925.1 uncultured Fibrobacter sp.
CCCGATAACAATCTGGGATTGATTGCCAAGCTATTCAGATGTTTTGTTTTTATCACTTGTCGATAAAGCTTCAACACCTTCAAGCCTTATCAATTTAATACTGCGGAAATTAAGTTAAACATCTGTTTAAATGTAATTCATTTTTCTTACCGTTCCTCCATCGATAATGAAGTTTTGCCCGGTAATGTATAAATTGCGTTCAGCAAGAAATAGCACCATAGAGGCTATGTCATAAGGAGTTCCAATCCTTTGCAGTGGTTGTAAAGCTTTATCCATTCTGGTATGTTCCGGAACGATTCTATTTTTTGTTTTTTTCCAGTCCCTCACCTCAATCCATCCAGGGGAAATGCAGTTGACCTTAATTTTGGGGGCAAGGCTTATGGCCAAGGCGTGAGTCAGGGAAAGCAGTGCACCTTTTGATGCAGAATAGGCTTCTGTGTTTGGTTCTGACATCAATGCTCTTGTAGAGCTAATATTAATAATTGATCCGTTGTTTATGGCGAGGTGGGGAGCTGAATATTTAGAACAGAGAAACGCACCGGTAAGGTTGGTAGCGATTATATTATTCCACTCCGATAGAGTTAGCAACTCTAACGGTTTCCTTTCAAATATTGCTGCATTATTTATCAAAAGATGGATATTACCAAATTTATTGATAGTTTCATTGATGGTGAATATTACCGATGGTTCATTTCGGATATCGGTTTCAATGAAGTAGACAAAGCCAAAATCACGTAATTCTTTCTCAGTTTCTTTTCCTGCTTCGGAGTCGATTTCGGCAATTATTACTCCGTATCCATTTTTTAGTAACTCCAGAGCTATCCCTTTGCCTATTCCCTGGGCACCGCCGGTAATAATTGCTGCCTTTTTATCTATTATCATGATTCTCCCCAAAGAAAAAACATCTTACTTTTTTCCAGGGGCGAATTTTATGCCAGAAATAGCGTTTTACAAGTAGCAGTAAAAAAGTTAATAATCCATTGGGTTTGGAGAAGTAAATTTGGGCATTATAACTTTTACCGGAACCGTATAGATATGAAACGTGTCCTTGAGAAACACTGATAATTTTATCTCATATTCGCCTTCCAACTGAAAGCGGAATACATTTGAATCAGAACCAAGAGTCGGACCTCCTTTGGGGAGATCCCAATAGTATAAGACATCTTTGTATTCTTCAGGAGCATTTTCCAGTTTGAAATAGACTTCCTGAAAGGTAAATGCAGGAACCGGATATGCTGCAAGGCACGGTTTATTTCCATTATCCCCGGTTACAACAATGGTGTCCGAAATGGTATCTGTGCCCCATTTGTCATCATAGGCTATAACAGTAACCGGATATTTGTTGGCATACCAATATGTGAATACAAATTCAGAAGAGGCGAAAAACTCATGGCCGGTTCCCATTATCCACTTGTAATGCAGAAATTCACCATCACTGTCAGTGGCTGATGCTAGGAAATGAACCTTTAATGGTGCTTCTCCAGAATCTGGTGTTATGATCAGATTGTCGAATTTAGGAGGTTTATTAACAGCAGAGTTAACAAGAACATAGATACTGGCTGTGTCGAAGTAGCCAATGTTATCTTCAACTTTCACGCTTACTTTATATACTCCAGGGGTCAAAAACTGGTGAGAGGATTCAGTAGTCCACTGGGGAGGAAATTGATCACCATAAGACCAATGTTGAGTGACTTTTTCTGAGGAAGAGGTGTAAGTTGCCATAAAATCTACTTCCTGCATCACTATGATATTCTGAGGAGAATAAGTGATATTACTAATTAAAGGAGGATTGTATGGGTGAGAATTTTCAATAAATCTAAGTTCCACATCCATGGAATGAACTCGTTGCAATATGTCTACCGCTTTAAGAGTGATTATAACTTTGCCTGTATCGTTTCTGAGGAAGTTGTAAGATAAGGTGTCCAGTACTGTCGAAGAATGTTCACCGATAGATTTGGTTACATTGTGAGAGGGAGATATTACGTAAATAAGTTCTTTTAGAAGGTTATGACTGTCGACTATTTCTGTTGTAAATTGAATGTTGTAATCTTGTCCCACCAGCAGGGTATCTTTGTTGCTGGTAAAATTAACTATTTTGGGACCTTCTCTATTGCTGAGAATAAAGATTTTCTGCTTGGTAGCAGTTTCAGAGCTGTTTTTTTCTGATGATTGAAACTGAAGCAGGTGTGTTCCACTGTCCTGTAAAGTAATATTAATCGAGTCTTCAATAAGATCCTTATCCTGCTCTTTACCATTGAGAAAATGTATATAAAGAATTTCCAGATTGGTGTTCCGTTTGGTTCCTCCTTTAGAGGATGCAGATATGGTTAAATCAAGCGGGGTAAAAGCATAAAAAGTGTCGTTATTGAATGAGCGGATTTTGGTGGTGTCAAACTGCAATACCACCGAAAGTTCGGGAGGGTAGACTCTGTAAAGAGGACTTTGAGGATCAAATTGATTATCCCTATATGCACAACTGAAAAAAAACAGTGTGTAACAGAAAAGATATATGAAACAGTTTTTGCTCATTGAGCAGTCTCTGCAGTTATTTTGTAACCGGATCGGATCTGGGCTTCGGTAACCCATTTACCATCAGGATATCTGTTTAAATATTGTTTGTAAGCTGAAACAGACTGGGAAATACGTTTAAGCTGAAACAGACATTCCGCTTTCCAGAACAGTGCATCTTCAGCAAAATTACTGTTTGGATACAATGATTCAATTTGAGAATATATGTTTAATGCTTTGTCACAATCCTGCATGTCTCTTGAGTAGATTCGTGCAAGAGAATACAAGACCGATTCTAACCTAATGCTCTTAGGATATTGGGAGATAAACTTTTGATATAACTCTGTTGCTTTAGGGTAATTCTTTTGCAACTGATATAGCTCAGCAAGTGTTATACAAGCCTCTTCGGCCCAGATTCCTTGCGGGAAATCGGATAAGTATTGTTTAAAATTCAATATAGCAGAGTTGAAATCGTTTAGTTCATTTCTTTGCAAAGAAGCAATCTGGAAAAGGGCATATTCTTTCTGGTTATCTGAATCGGCTTGGTCTAATACCTGTTTCAGAGTTTTAATAGCCTGTGAATAGTTTTGCTTCAATTTCCAACAGTGTGCTTCCTTCTGCAGTGCTTTTATGCGGATATTTTTGGGAAGATACGATGTAGAGTGAATCTTTCTTAGCTCCTCAATAGCTGCATCCAAGCTTCCTGATTCCATCAGAGCCGAAGCTGCCTTTAAAACATCGTTTTTTAGAATCGAATCATCATTTGTTATTTTAGTTTCAAAATCTTTAGAATGATCCTTGCTTCTATCTTTTTCACCTTTTTTAACGATTCTTTTTGTATCAGGCATTAAAATAGTATCAAGGTTGGCAACCGCATAGTATCCGGAATCAACCATTACAGAAAGCCCTCTGGCATTAACAAAAAGAACTCTTCCATCTAATACATGAAGGATCGTCTGAGATTCTTTGGGATTGGGATTATCTTTGAAAGACAAAGTGAATCTGGTACCAACCACTTCACAGGAGGCATTGGCAGTGGTGATCTGATAAGTCTGCCCGGCATTTCTTTTGTTTACCTGTGCGGTTACGGTTCCATGCTTCAGAGTAAAACTTTGTTTTTTCTGGTTACATTCTTTGATAAGAAGAGAGGTTTTTTCTGCCACATCAAGAAAGCTCTTATCATCTGTCTGAAGTCTCAATGATGAGCTCGCTGCAGTTCTGATGGTTTTCCCCTCCAATCTGGTGCTATTGATATCGATTGGTTTTTTGACACCTGTATCAGATGGTAGATCAAATACCTGTCCCTTAATATCTACAATTTTGAGCAAAGAGATTTCTTCAGTAGAGGAGGTGTTATGTTTTGAGAAAAGCTTGTTAGAAAAGAAGCTAGAAACAGAAACTACAGAAATTAAAAACATGGCAGCGATAGCCCATTTCCCCAAAGATGAGCGGGAAAATGAGAGTATTGATTTACTGGAATCTTTTACGCGTGAAATCTGTTTTATTTCTGAGCATATCCTGAGATTGATGTTTTGCCAGTATGAATCATCTTTTTCAGGTACAGGCATCTGGGCAAGACAATGCAGAAGAGTTTTTAATGAATTAAATTCATCAGAACAATTACGGCATTCTTTTATATGAACCAACGCATCTTCTCTGAGCTCATCAGAGAGCGTATTATTTGCAAATTGATGCAGGTTTCTTAAAAAATCAGAGCACCTCATACCGATTCCAGTATCTTTTGTAATTTTTTCCTCATCTCATCCCGTCCATGGAAAAGTCGGCTTTTTACTGTACCTAAGGGTATGTTCAGTATTGCAGCGATCTCTTCCATAGTACGTTCCTCTATATCATGTAACACGACAACGACCCTTTTTTTAATAGGAATCGCATCAAGTGCTGTTTCGATTTGTTTATGCAGTTCCCAATGCTCCAAATTGTCCTTATTGGTTTCCGAAGGGAGAATCTCGGGATCAAAATCTGAGATTGTGTCACTACGACGTTTGCGAAGGTGTTGAATGGAAACGTTAACAGCAATTCTATAAAGCCATGTGGTAAATTTGGATTTGCCTTCATAACCTGGAAGTGATTTATAAACTTCGATAAAAGTTTGCTGCACGGCATCATCTACATCCTCCTGAATACGAAGTAGACGGTAAACTACTCTATAAACCAAAGTCTTGTATGTAAGAAACAGCTGAGAAAAGGCCTCACTGTCTCCTTTTGCTGCCTGCTCGAGCAGTTTTTTCTCACTATCCACTATATATTTGTTAGTTGAAGAATATTTGTTGTTCAAATTATTTACCAAAAATTTTCTTTTTGAGATAATTATTCCTAACAATAAGAAATCCGTTTACTGTCCAGCAAAGAGCCGAAGCATTTAACAGTCCGATCCTTAAGTAGTTTACAGGCTTGTACTTATAGAATGCATTATCGTAAACTGACTGTTCCAGTCCGTCTTCAAGACTGGAATATGATCTGTGCAAGGAATTTTCTGCTATCCAGCAAATGGTGGTGCTCATGGTTAAAATGGTGGCACATAGAAACCAGGGTTTAAGCCGGTGTCCTTCAAAACGCATAATTGGATTAACTGAAACATGATTTCCTGAATTTATTTCTACCGTATCGATAAAGGTCTGCAGGTAATCATGCTGGAGTTTCAAAATGTAGGAACCCTTTTCCAGAGTCAGCTCTGCAGGAGTTGTACCTATGGTGATTCCATTGAGTAACACAGCGCACCCTAATGGGGTTGAGCTGATTCGCAGAATGCCGGAAATATTCTGTTCAAGATAATAACGAATCTTCAGGACCATTATATCAACAATCTGTTCTAATTCCAGTCCCTTAAGAGAAACATTCTTAATCTCCTCTCCATTATGTGATGAGCTGGTCAAAACAAAGTGAAGAATTGGGACCTGGTTTTCAATGTAAATTGAGCCGCTTGCCACTGCTATATAATTATTTCCCGTATCATTTTCCAGTATTGCGGGTTTTATTCCATAGGGAAGAGGTTCAAAACTTAAGCGCTTATAAAGATGCATGTGAAGGTCCTTATAGATGCTGTCTTCCATATCTATCTTAAAACTTCTGATTCCAATAAAAGAGGTGCTCTCTGCAGCGAAAAGCCCATGAAAAAAACAGCCCATTAGCAGAAAATATAATCTCAAAAATTGGTTAAATTTTTTTTGATGAGATAATGGCCATTTTTTTAGCATATGTTTTTCGTTCTGGCAATTATTTGTCTGATTTTTGTTTTTTCAACGGAATTTGTAACCTAAACTTAAAATCCGGATTCAGAAGACCCTTCTCTATCATCATAATATATAACGTGGATTCATGGAGTAAATCTATAAGAATCTGATGTAAAACAGAGCGACTGCCAATCTGTGAATCCCTTTCACATTAAAATAAAATTAATTATTTTAAGCTCTTTTGTGAAACATAAATACAGCATAAAGGAGGCATTTGTGAACCAGAGGGTAATCGACCGAGCTGCAGATAACATTCGAATTCTCTCAGTTGCCATGGTTGAGAAGGCAAAATCCGGACATCCGGGCGGGGCAATGGGTGGGGCTGATTTTATGAACATCCTGTATTCTGAATTTCTTAATTACGATCCTTCGGATTTGAATTGGGCTAACCGGGATCGTTTTTTTCTGGATCCTGGGCACATGTCTCCTATGCTCTATTCTACTTTGGCCCTTGCTGGCATATTTACCATCGATGAATTAAAATCATTCAGACAGTGGGGCAGTATCACCTCCGGGCATCCTGAAAGAGACATCGGAAAAGGAATTGAGAATACCTCCGGACCTCTGGGACAAGGTCATGCCATGGCTCTGGGTGCGGCTATAGCTGAACGGTTCCTTGCTGCACGTTTCGGTGAATGGCTCTCCCATAAAACCTATGCCTATATTTCTGATGGAGGTGTTCAGGAAGAAATTTCTCAGGGAGTGGGACGTCTGGCCGGGCATCTTGGCTTGCACAATTTTATAATGTTTTATGATTCCAATGACATACAGCTCTCCAGTACCACCTCTGAAGTTTCCAGTGAAAATACGGCATTAAAATATCAGGCCTGGGGATGGAATGTTATCACCATCAATGGAAACGATCAGAACCAGATAAGAGATGCCCTGAAAAAAGCAAATGAAGAGAAATCCAGACCGACTCTTATTATTGGTAAAACAATTATGGGCAAAGGAGCCCGCAATGAAGCCGGAGAATCGTTCGAGGCTAAAATCTCCACCCATGGAATGCCTTTATCTGAGGCTGGTGGATCGTTTAGCAAAACAGTTCAGAATCTTGGTGGAGATCCTGAGAATCCTTTCACCATCTTCAGTGATGTTGCAGAATATTATAAAACTGTTAGAGAGAAAAAAATTAAGGATGCTTCTGTGCGAAAGCAGCAGCAACTGAAATGGGAGAAAGAAAATCCGGAGCTAAAAGCCAAATGGGATCAGTTCTGGTCATCGGAAGCACCCAATATCGATTGGGCTTCGATTGAGCAGAAAGCTAATTCTGCTACCAGGAATGCTTCAGGAACAGTTCTGGGTGTTTTGGCTAAAAAAGTGGACAATTTAATCGTCTCCTCTGCTGATCTCAGTAACAGTGACAAAACTGATGGCTTCCTTAAAAACTCCAAAGTATTAAAGAAAAATGATTTCTCTGGGGCCTTTTTACAGGCTGGAGTAGCAGAACTCACTATGGCAACGGTTATGAATGGAATCGCTGCGCATGGAGGTTTAAAAGCGGTCTGCGCTACTTTCTTTACGTTCTCTGATTATATGAAACCAGCCATCCGCATGGCTGCTCTTATGAAACTGCCGGTAAAATATATCTTTACCCATGATTCGTTCAGGGTGGGAGAGGATGGCCCTACTCATCAGCCTGTGGAGCAGGAAGCCCAGATAAGACTGCTGGAAAAGATGAATAATCTGGAAGGGAAAAGAAGCTTATTGGTGCTCAGGCCCGCAGATGTGGACGAGACTACTGTTTGCTGGAAAATGCTTATGGAAGCAGATATCCCGGGGGTTTTGATTTTGTCAAGACAAAATATCAACAACCTTCCAGCTAAAGCCGGTTCCACAAGATTTGTTGATGCAATGCAGTCATATCGGGGTGGATATGTGGTCAAGCAGTGTGATGGTATGCCGGATATAGTTCTGGTTGCCAATGGTTCAGAAGTTGCTACTTTGATTGAGGGCTCCAAGATTATCGAAACCGAAAAGGAATTAAAAGTACGGGTGGTTTCTGTGCCATCAGAGGGGCTTTTCAATGAGCAATCATCTGAATACAGGGAATCGGTTATTCCATTTGGAGTGCCGGTTTTTGGTCTTACCGCAGGGTTGCCCGATAGTTTACAAGGGCTGGTTGGTCCATTAGGAAAAGTTTGTGGGCTCCGGAGATTCGGTGCATCTGCACCTTATAAGGTTCTTGATGAAAAATTTGGTTTTACAGCAGAAAATGTAGCCTTACAGGTTGAAATCTATTTAAAAGAGTATAATAACCTGTTAGGGCGCATTTCTCAATCAGTTCCGGTTGCGATCAATGTTTAAAGGCAGGTCAGATTATGAAAATTGGAATTTTGAGCGATACTCATCGCAATATAGAGTATTTAAAGACTGTTACAGATTATCTGGTAAATCGTCAGAAGATTGTCGCCCTGTATCATCTGGGCGACGATTATGATGATGTTAAAGAGTTGGAAGATCTGTATCTGGAGATAGTACAGGTACCTGGAATCTATAATAGTCGTTATAAGAACGGGAAACTGGCAGCAAAGGCCCTTGAAACCATATTGGGGCTTAATATTTTGCTGGTACACAGTTTCGAAAAGGATGTTGTGGAAGATGACATAGTGAGATCGGATATAATTCTCTATGGTCACACTCACCATTATGAGTTACGGTTGGAAGATGGTCGTCTGTATATGAATCCAGGACATCTGAAAGGTCCTATGGAAAAGAACATGCCCCCCACTTTTGGTCTGCTTACAATTTTGGATCGCGAAGTAACTGCTACTATCTATTCAATTCAGTTTAAACCGGTTCAGACTCTGGAACTTCTGCGTTCGGAGGGAGGACTTTACAAGGCAACATGATTGACAATGCTTGCTTTGCACAGGGCAGACAGAAAATTTCCATGTATTTTCTGATAGTTTCTTAATTTTGATTTCAATCAGATCAATTCCCCTCAATTTTTCAGGGTAAAATTTGCCTGCGTTAACTGCTCTCTTTTCCCTAAACGTTTAAGTAAAGCGCATCAATTTTGGCAAAATTTGTGCTATACATTAGATGTGGCTGTTTGCATCATAGTCTTCACTGCAAATAACAATTCTGATAAATAAAAATTAAAAGCGGAGTTCTTTATGACTCATGCTAAAATTGGTTTAGTGGCTTTTTTTATACTACTGCAGTTAAAATTGATTTGCGCAGACGGATTACCTGGTGAGTATTTGCTCTCCGATAAATGGCGTCAGGTGTTTGCAAACCAGTCACCGGTTGATAATCCAGCCATTATTATGGAAGAGCCATATCTGAAAGTCAGGGGGGCGGTATCGTTTTCTTCCGGCGATCCTGCCAGGCTTTGGGAACTGGGAGCAACAATGCCTTTAGGGCTTTATCAGGCTGTAGGGCTTTCAATTCTGGCGGAAAATGGCAATGATGTGGTGGGATACATTTTTCAGAATCAGAATCTGCAAAAAGCTGCAACATCTACAAACAATAATTTTTTGTTAATGGGATCTTATGCGATAAATCCGTGGGGGAAACTTTCTATCGGTTCCAATCTTAACCTGGCATATCAGAGTAATTTCGGAGAACCAGGCTGGGGCTTTGGGGCAGATTTAGGTGTCAGTTATCGCATTGTCAATCATCCGGATTTTGGCTACCATATAGTTGGACTGACTTATAGAAATCTTTTTTCCCCTAAAGTATCTGCCAGTACAGATATGCCTTTTTCTGCTCAAATCAAGGCTCAATATCATGCTAATTTTTTTCAGAACAGAATGTCTGTGGATTATCAGATATGTATGAGTGATTTAAATTCAACGGCTGCTCATTTTTTGGAAAATAAGAAATTTGACTGGGATATGGAGCTGCAGCTGGGTGTTTCACCGATACCTTATCTTAAATTAATGGCCTTTACCGATATAAGCCAGTGGAATGATTTGGGAAGTTTTGGTCTGGTATTTGGTGTGGACTTGCCTAATTTAAACAAAGGGAAAGATCTGGCTTTTTATTATCAGTTTCGTCAGAATATGCAGAGTGATTTATTGGGTAGCCATTCTTTGTATGGCTCTGCGCAGCTTGGGCGACATCGTGAAGAGTTATATGCAATACGTCTGATGAATAAAGGCCAATATGCTTTTAATAATCTTTACACCAGAGCCATGAGAAATTATTATGATCAGAACTACTGGGATGCTTATTTCGCGTTCAGCAGGCTTCTTGCTGATTACCCGACATTCTTTAAAAATGATGCTGTCGCCTTTTTTGCTGCTTCCTGTCTGGAGTTTTTGGACATGCGATCGGCTGCACTTCAGGCTTATAAAAAAGTAAAGGAAAAGTACTCTCAAAGCTCTTATGCTGCTCAGGCAGATCTGGGAATTTTGCGATTATATTACCGTAACGAAAATTATGAGCAGGTTAAGCGGCAATATGAGGAGATTTCTGGTAGTGACGCCTCCGATTCCATTAAACAGCATGCTGCCTATTATATGGGAGAAACCGAAATAATCTTAGGCAACTATAAACAGGCGGCTTCTGTGTTTGAGCTGGTTGCTGAAGACCATTCGCTTTACTCCTTTGCTCAACATTCTTTGGCTACTGTTCATGTTTTTTTAAACAGTGGTAACAGGGAAGTCGAAAAACATTTGCTCAATGCGATTAACGGGCCGGAAGCGAAAACTTCGGCACAGAAAGAGATAATTAACCGCTCTCTGATTTTGCTGGGATATCTTTACTATGAAGAAAAAGCAATGGCTAAGGCCGTTACTGCTCTGAGGATGATCCCCAAAGAGAGTTATTATTATGAAGATGCTCAACTGGGGTTGGGCTGGGCGGCAGTTAAATCCAGGCAATGGCAGGACTGCATCGATGTAGGTAAGCAGATCGAGACTGTCAGCAAAAAGAAAATCATTCAGTCTGAAGGGCAGCTTCTGCAGGCATATGGTTATTTATTACAGAAAAATTATACTATCGCTGAGAAGTATCTGAAGATGGCATCAAAGACAATGGAAGAATATAAAGTGGCAGGATCGGATGTTTCCAAAAAACAGGCTCTCCAATATGACAGTATACGGATTACCTATGACTCTCTTGCCGATGAAATCACAAAAATCGCCCAGCTCAATCTGAC
Organism: uncultured Fibrobacter sp.; assembly: GCA_964472925.1. GTDB lineage: Bacteria > Fibrobacterota > Chitinivibrionia > Chitinivibrionales > Chitinispirillaceae > JAAYPC01. The sequence goes on from CAYYNL010000089.1 coordinate 10,870, forward strand.
CAAAATTACCGATGAAAACGTGATGGGAGGGCTTCACGAGAAACAAAAAATCCTAAAGCAAAATATTGATCTTAATATCAGAAATGCAGATGAACATAAGCGAATCCGCTTCTTCGAAAAGGCTTTTCTGAAACTTCGTGAAGACCTGGAATATGCTCTGGTTACTGTCTTGAGAATTCGTAGAGAAATCCAGCAGAAAAACGAACCGAAGCAAAATACTAACTCTCCAGATAATAAGATAGATGGACTTGAAAGCAAATAGAAGCCCTTTAATCAGAGGTGCCCAATGTTAAAACAACTGGTAGTATTTATTGTACTTATTCTGGCTGTATTTTCAGAAGCACATAAAGAAAAAATCTATTTTACAAGAGCCGTGTATTATGACAATGATGCAGACGGCTTTATTGATAGCATTGTGTTGACACATACTGGTCCTGTACTAGAGCGCGACATAACTACCCTCCGACAAAACATCCGGTTAGCTGCATGGAGAAATTTTTCACCGAATTTCCGGATAATTCTTCCGGCTGAAAATACAGTGGTGTTACTGGTAGATGAGAACCGGGATATTCCTGTTACTTCGGTTACTGGTGATGATAATATTCGTTTTCTTGAAGTTATACTGCCAGGTGGTGGAATGGTAATGGAAACTCAGCTTACACCAGTTGACAGTGTTGCTCCTGTTTTGCAGGCGGTACAGCTAATCTCTTATGGAGGTATTGTAGATTCATTACGGGGTATTTTATCTGAAAAAGTCGATCCTGTCGGTTTTAACCGACCTTTTCTTTTCAGGAAACCTTCGGGAGTCTCATATCTGATATATCTTTCATCTGTAACATTGACTGACAGCATACTGATTGGCATCCCCAATGATATTTCCTATATGAGTGAGGGGGATTCTGTCTGGATCAATACAGCTGCCTCAGTTACCGACAATGCAGGTAATATTCAGCAAAATCCCAAGAACCGTAGAGTCCTTCTGGAGAGGCTTTTGTTTGATGAAATAATCACTTTCACCGGGGCTTCATACTATGACCAGAATGCAGATGGTTTTATTGACAGTATCACAATCAGTACTTCCGGGCCTGTCAGGGAAAGTAATTTGAGCAACATCCTCTCATTGACATCTTTGCCCGAATTTCGAAATTTTACCATTGTCAGTCAGTATCTGGAGGAAAACACAATTGTACTGATAGTCCAGGAGAACAGAGATGAACCTAATACTGCAGTTACCGATAGTGATAGAATAGTTTTGGCTCAGGGGGTGATTTCTGGAACGATTCTGGTTCTGGGTGTCAATGTTCTTGTGCAGGATCGGGTTGCACCGGTAATTCTCTGGGCTCATCTGGATGCCCATGATGTGGGAGAAGATTCTGTGTTGATACGATTTTCTGAACCGGTAGTTTCAATAAGTAATGAAAGACCTTTCCGTTTTTTAAGGCCAGGGGCTGATGAGTATGAGGTAACACTAAGAGCAGTTTTTCAGGATAACGAGGGAAGATACACTGGAGAGGTGATCTCTGTCCAACAGGATTCAATAATGATAGGTGATTCGGTCTGGATCAATACTACTGCATCCATAGGAGATAATCTCTCCAATATTCAAAGTAATCCTTTGAACAGACGGGTTCCATTGACTATTAATCTGCTTGATTTTCCGGTTGTACTCACTCAGGCAGCCTATTTTGATATGAATGAAGACGGCCTTATCGATAGAATTAAAATCCGGTATACCGGACCTTTACACACCAATGATCTTCAGAAAACACAAGAGCTTATCAGGTTGCCCTCTTTTAGATTCTTCTCCATTCTCTCCATAACCACACTTGATTCAGTAATTTTTTTATCGGTAAAAGAACGATCAACCATACCAAGGACCTCAATTTTCCCAGAGGACAGAATTGTCATAAGAGGTGGGCATCTTCCCGAAGGAGGTTATTTGATCGAAGGCTCTCTTTCTGTTTTAGATAGTGTTGCTCCTGTTATTAACAGTGCACATCTTGACTGGTACAATCAGGGACATCAGATGCTCAGGATTATTTTTTCTGAGCCGGTTAAAAAAATATACTCCAATCAGCCTTTTCTCTTTCGAAAACCCGATGGTACGTTATACACCGTAAACACGTTTCCCAATAACCGGCTTAACAATGCCAATTACATTGGTCAGATACAAAATGTCAGCCATCAAAATGGAATTCAGCAAAACGATTCAATCTGGATATCGGATGGAGCGAATATAACTGATTTGGTAAATATCACACAAACATCATATCTTAATCGTAAGGTATTGATCACTGTTACTTATCATTTTAAGATGCGCTACCTTGCAGAAAACAATCCATTTTCAGAAGGTAAAAGAAGTATTCCTGAGCCGGTTGAACAAGCTTATGCCAATAATAATTTAAGCCTTCCAGACGATGGAATGGTAATTATTGTTGAACCTGATCGCCCCATTTCTCATAAGTATCCATTACGGGGAACTGTTTCTATCTACGATGTAGCACAGAATCCAGTTATCCAGAAAAAGACTATGGTTTTTCATAGCGAAACCAACCGGTTGTATTTCGTGTGGGATGGTCGCAATTATAACGGAAGAAAAGTGGGTACAGGGACTTATCTGGCTGTTATCAACGCAAGTGGACCTGATAAAAGGAAATTCAGCAGCAAAATTAATATAGGGGTAAAAAGGTAATAAATTGGTAGAGCCCAATCTTCAGAGAAAGACTTTGGACAGCTTATCTTTTTAAGGATCAAATCCAAATTCTGACATTTTCTCAATTTAGCTATAGTCTCGATTACTAACTTCATAATCATTTCTGGATTTTCAGGAAACCACTGGTTAAGCCAGTGGAGCAAGATGTCTGGTAAGGCACTATCGTGCCTTTTTGTTTTCGCGGCTTTGCTGCTCAATTTGGCCCCAGAAGCTCAAAGCAAACTGATTTGGTAACAGAAAAGCTGAGATTTTTTAAGGCTATAAAAACTCCCAAACATCTATTATGGTCTGCAGGGTAATTAAAATTCTTTTTCTTCCATTTCTTTTCCATTTTTTGGATAATTTATAAGTCTTGATTTTTATTTAAGGCGTGATCTCTTAGTTTTTTCGTGAAAATTTTGAACTGGATCAGCCATTTTGAATTAAATTTAAATCACTTTGTAGTGGGAAAATTTAAAGATAAGGGGGTTTACCTAAATCAGGTGCTTCTTTGATTTGACTCACATCGATCCCTTTGTTTATCGGTTGGGCCGCTAATTCAAAGAGGCTCTATGCGATTCATACCAAAGAACCTTCAAATCAGGTCATAATAAAACTCAATCTGGTCCGTTTTCATTATATATTTAATATCTGTTTAATAATCGCAAACTCAGATTAAATTAGCGTCTGTTTGCTGGCAAATGTTTGTTTTGGAACAGAAGCAATTTTCATTAATAATAAACCTATCCATAAAAATCCGAGGATTAATATGGGAAAAAAAACTAAAATTGTCGGAATTACCCTGGGGGTGATTTTTGTAGCCTTGATTGCATCACTGCTGACCTTATGGATGATGTTCCCACCTGAAAAATTAAAAGCGCTCATCATTCCACAGGTAGAAAAGGTCTTGGGCAGAAAGGTTACTTTGGAAAAGGCATCGCTTAATTTTTTTCCGGTTATGGGAGTTAATCTGACCGGGCTAGAGATTTCCAACACCGAACGAGATGGTTTCTCAGATGAGCCTTTTGTAAAAGTGGATAATCTTATGGTTCGGATACCGCTTCTTTCGCTACTGAAAAAACAGCCGGAAATATCAAAGATATTGATAAAAAAGCCCCAGGTTATTCTGGAAATCGATTCAAGCGGGCAATTTAATTACGATGATCTGGCTTTGATATCCAAAGACAAAAAAAACGATGAGGATACCCTCAAAAAAAACACTGGTAAAGGTATGATAGCTTTGCCACTTCCCATTACTTTGAAAGAGTTAACAATTCTGGATGGGGTGTTTACTTATAGAGATAAGCGTTCGGCCCAGGAGTTTATAGTAGGAGATATGGATCAGACTGTGAGATTCTCCATAGACAAAGAACTCAAAGACATAAATACTTCCGGTGATCTGGTTTTTTCGCAGGTTTCTGTGAAAACTAAAGAGATCACTAAACCTCTGAGTAATCTGCGGATAAGTCTGAGTCATGATGTGAACGCAGATCTGGTAAGCGGTAAAGCTGATCTGAAGAAGGTGCGGTTATCTTTTCAGAAAGTTTTTCTTAATCTTAACGGTACTGTCTGCAATTTTAATACTGTCCCGTATCTGGATTTAAAGATTGATTCCGACCCAATAGAAATAAGGGATATTTTGGCGGAGATTCCCCGTGAATTGGCACCTGATCTAGCCAGACTGGCAGCATCGGGGACAGCAGAACTTGATCTGAGTATAAAAGGTGCTTTGGAGAAAAATGCTAAATTCCCATTGCAGGGAAGTTTGACAATCAAGGATGGGATGGTTAAATATTCTGATCTGCCCAAATCAATAAATAAAATCAATACATCGCTTAGCTTTACGGATAACAGCCTGGATATCAGGAATCTGAGTTTACTATTTGGTTCTAACCCAATAGAGTTGAAAGGGACCGTAAAGAATTTTGCCGGTCCGGTAATTGATTTACTGGTAAAAGCGGATGTTGATCTTGGTGATCTCAAGCAGATGGCCAGATTACCCGATGGCGCATCAGTTTCCGGAAAAATTAAAACTGATATTTCCGCAAAAGGTGTGGTTGACCCCACAGATCCATCGAAACTTGACGTGAAAGGCAGAGCTGATCTGAATGATGTGTCCGTACAGTGGCCGCCTTTGGTAAAACCTGCAGTAATCAATGGACTGTTTACACTTTCTTCAAAAGCAATTGGACACAATCTGTCTTTAAAGATGGGGAATTCGTCGATGAAAATGGATGCCTCAATTAACAATTATCTAAGCTTGGTTATTGTCGATAGTACAAAGAAGGCACCAAGGCCATCGGTCGATTTTAAAATCACTTCGACTTTGCTCAATTTTGATGAATTCCTGCCACCTGCAAAACAGACAGCCGATACTGAAAATAAAGCTACTGCTAAAACAGATGATAATTCTTCAGGTGGGCCTCTTATTGCTCCTCTTCCTGGTATAGATATGAAGGGGACTGTTGCAGCATCCAAAATCATCTATAAGAATGTGGAAATGAATAATATGCAGATGAAGGTTTCTGCGATTAATGATATCGCAGATCTTGATGTAAAAACTGGATTTTCCAGAGGTACCATAACTGAAAAGATTCATGCAGATCTGCGCAATACAAAATCGGCAACTATTAAAAACAGTCTGGCTGTTTCAGATGTGGAAATCAATGATCTGCTGGTGCGTTTCGGTAATTTTTTAAAGCCTACCAATGCTTTGAACAGAGAGTTGAGAAACGTGCAGAACAACCTCTATGGAAAGATCAACCTTAAGAGTGATCTGACCACCACAGGAGGAACACAGCAAGAACTCTCAAAGAGCCTCAAAGGCACCATAGATGCAAAGCTTGCTGATGGAAAGATTTCCAATTCACTTATACTTAACAGAATTTCCGGTATCCTGAGTAAATTTATTGATTTCAAGGATATCAGTTTCCGTAATCTCAAGACTACCTTACGTATTGAAGATGAGACGGTTTATTTTGATGATTTCAGTCTTCAATCGGATCTGGCAGGCGATTGGGAGCTCAGGGGAAATGTGGGATTCGATGCAAAACTTGACATGGATATCGATCACAGAATGACTAAAGCAGCTTCTCAGAAAGTTCTTGCTGTTCAAAACACCAGTAAAAGTAAACTGCAGGGATTGCTGCAAGGAACCAAACTCAGTTCCGCATCAGGATTATTGGATAATGTGGGTATACCTTCTGATGAAGAGGGAAGGATCACTCTTAAAATTGATCTTTCCGGAACCGCATCCGACCCCAAACCCTCCTTTAGTGGCTTTGGAAAGGGAAGCAGCAGTTCGTCTGCGGTTTCCAAACCACAGACTCCCAAAGAGCAGGTAACTCAACAGGTAAAGAACACGATCGAACAGAACAAGGCAACTGTTGAGAAGAAACTCAATGAAGAAAAGCAGAAGTTAGAGGAGGAGCTAAAGAAGAAAGTACCGGTTACCCCAGATCAGGGTCAGATATTAAAGAACAAAGCAGCCGACAAACTGAAAAAACTTTTTTAAATCGGTTTGTTTGCACCTTTAATCAGCCCCCTAATCCCTCTTTGAGGGATTAGGGGCATTTTTCCCCATCTGCATCTATTCCTACCCCTAACCTAAAAATTTAAGTGAAAATCCTCTTGTACTGAGCTTTTGATAAATTTTGAACAAATACTGCTAAATAGTTTATGACAGTTATTATTGATTTCCGAAGAATTTTTTTCAATAATACGGCACAGATTGCGGAAGCACTACTGCCGGCATTATATTGTTTTAACTCAATTGATAGGCATTACATGAAGAAAATTAAATCATTTTTGATCATTTCTCTGTTTTTTGTTAATGGCGGACTTGGACAGGGAAGCTTTTCCAATAAGGGCATCAGATATGATGGCTTTGAAGACACATTCTTCCCGGAGCTCAATGGGACATTTGAAAAAAAGATTGTTGCTGCCAGTGATCAGCAATTCCAGGGATATGACAAAAAAACTGAGGCTATGTTTTTAGCAAATCTGAACAAAATCACATCAGTTTTCGAAAAATGTCCATTGATGAATCCTCCTATAGGCTTGCAAGTTGAAGCTGTGACTTTTCCATCCATAAAAAAGACATTCCAGAATAAGGCGTCTAAATTAGAGGCCATGATAGAGATTTATGTCTATGCATACGTGGCTGATGAAAATGGCAATCCGGGCAAGTTCCCGGAGTCAGCCGATTATCTTTCCATTTATGTAAATAATCTTTCCATGCTTACAGGTGCACCTGTGTTGGAGGACATTTATATCCAGCCTGAACGCACTGCCGATTTTTATGGATATCCTGTTAACCAGACAGGAAGAGGTGAGAAAATCGTATTGACAAAAATTAAACATCCATTCTATGTCCCTGTTTCCAGGGAGGATTTTTTAAAGGCAACGATCAGGTACTGGCAGAAGAAAATTGAAGAATCCAAATCAGAAGGGTCTCAAGCCGGTGCGGACAGGACTGCTCTGGAAGAAATAAATGAGGGCAGAGCTCAGAGGTTAAAAAATTTTGAGGCAGCTTACGCAGTATTGAAAAAAGCCGATCCCTCTGCCGCAGAGGAATTAAAAAGAGACTTTGAACAGACCGAAAAGCAACTGCAACAGGAGATGGATAGCAACGAGGATTATTCTGTCAGTAAAAGGGATGTCAATGCTGAAGGCGATAAAATTATTTTACAGAATATAAAGAAACTACAGGAACAATTAAATACGTTATCCGCAAAAGAGAAAAAAGAGCAGGCCTATTACAACAGCGCTCAACTGGAAGTGAATGGATCAGGCCTTGTCTCATCAAATCAACCGGGAGCTCAGGCACTGATCAGGATCAATCACCAGCTACTGGATACCACATGTTCGAAATCTGATATACAGTTAATCATACTGGATTGGCATGGCTTTGATCCAAAATCCTACGAGGGTAGCAAAAAGGGATTTGACCTGCAGAAATGGTTTCTTGCTCAACTTTTCAAAAGAGATGATGTCTGGGAGCCTATTATCCAGATGCTTTCTAATTGATCCCATTATGTCTTTAATCTCTTCTTTACTATACCCAAGACAGAATTTGGCCAAGATACCTTTGCCCGTGCACTTATTCAATACTACAGCAATATTGTTTGTATGTGCAGGAACATATCGTATGGTATTCTTTTTCGTTTTGAGGCATACACCTGTGGTTAATCAACAGTATTACTTTATTTTGGTTTGAATTTGATATGAGAATATTATAATAAATACAACAGTATAAAGGACTGATAATGGTTTTGACAGGAGA
>CAYYNL010000090.1:0-18682 GCA_964472925.1 uncultured Fibrobacter sp.
GTTACTCCGTTAACTTGTATTGTATTTCTTGTTATAGCTACCAGAGATTTAAATACATTTTCTACTGTCCATCTGCGTTCAGCACCCTTACTATCATTTTCAAATAGTGGTTGCAAGCGCTTATTAATATGCCATAGAACATAATAAAATAGCATGCAAAGAAAAATATGCGCTCATCTTAAAAATTGATTGTTTTAACAATTTGCTAAACAGTTAAAACGGTAAGAGATAATTATTTGACGGATAACTATAACCAAGATAAAGAATGCAGGAGTTGATTTCTGGCTTTCAGGAAACCACTGGCTAAGCCAGTAAAGCCGGATGTCTCGTAAAGGCACTATCGTGCCTTCTTGCTTTCGCGGCTTTGCCGCTCAATCAAGCTACCGCCTGTGGCGGTAGTACTTGACTGCACTGGTATACAGGTGGTCTCCAGGGTAAGCCCGTTTCACAATCAAAATGACTCAGATGAAAATTACCTTCCTTCAATTCAAGCATACCAAACACGATTGGCAGCCCATTTCTTCGGGGCCCCATGGAACCAGGGTTAAACACGGTATATCCATGTCTGCTTCCTATGAAAGGCACATGAGAGTGTCCACATATCACCAGTGAAGCAGCTTCTGCTTTGGCCTTGCGAACAACCTGCGGTTGTAGCATTGGACCGTAAAGACCTGCATGTAACATTAAAATCCGGAGAATAAGCTTCTCATTTGTAATAATTTCCAATACCAATACATCAGGTAAAGAAGGGAGTCGTTGATCAATGTTACCACGAACTGCATACACCGGACAGATCTCAGCAAGCTGGTCCAGTACGTGCAAGTCACCAATGTCTCCTGCATGTAGGATTGCATCAGGACATAGCCCGGCAATTATCTTTGATGCATTAACATGAGGAGATGAATGAGTATCGGATACAATAACCAACTTAAGAGAACCGTCTTCTCGAACCTGTAGCTGTTTTTGTTCACGGATACCTGAATTTCGGTTGGCTTTAGATAGATGCATTTTTTAAACAAGTTAGTATTATGTGTCAAAATAAGATTATTGTACTATATACGAGAAACAAAATTTTAAAAATGCTGTTCTTCTTGTTTTTTAAGGGATAGGCCGTAAAAAAACAAGAAGAATGTTTTTAGGGCAATAATTCGGCAGACAGTAAAAAATTTAAAGCTTCAAACCTACTCCGAAATTAAGCCAGCTCAGACCACCACCTTCTTCCAAAGTCAGGTAAAAATTATCTGAAAGATAATATTTAGCTCCTAAATACTCACGGAATGAAAAATGGCCAACGCTTGGATCACCAAAGTCATTATCCTTAAGCTCGCTAGCCCAGCCTATATGATATCCCAAGGCGAGTCCTGCATAAGGATCCAGTTTGTTGCGTATTCTTACTTTATCGCTGAGCACTTTCAGGTTGAAAGGGTGAAATGCTCCTCTGGCAACGATTGGTATATAATTATATCTCCACCATTCATCGTATCCATAACCCTGGTAACCAGTAGCGACACTTGCAGAAATCGCATCGTTTATGGCGTATTCACCAATTACAAAAAAACCAAACCAACCGATTCCCAAACCTGCACTTACATTTTTATTTCCTTTTTGGAAACAGCTCCCTTCTGATGATGCCCAATTCTGCGCATAAATAGATGCAAAAAAGACAGTAATAAATGAAAGAACAAAAAAACGTTTCACTGCAAAACACCTCCTGAAAACATGTGATATAAAAAATGTCCAGCAGAACAATTGTACATCAATTTATTAAAAAGTTAAATAATACAACTTTTTATTAGAACATTTTTTTAATCGGAAAACAATATAATTCTGAGATAATGAATATTTATTGATTCAGGTTAATTAGAGACATCTTTTTACGATTAAATAGAATGTTTTCCTTAATGGGAGATGAAAATATATTTAAACTCTTTTACTTACAAATTATGAAAGTTCTCAAAGCTTTCAGTGGCATTATCAAAAGATTGCACTATAAGGTTTATGTATGTTGAAAATCCAAACTAAAGTCCCCTGACAGTAGTAGTTGGCTGGAGTTCAAATTATATTATAGGGCAAAAAGTAACAGGTGAGTTTTTTGAGAAATTATGGGGGAAAATCTCTTAATTCTGCTCTTTTTTTCCGGCTATTTTTCTGTTTTTTTTTCACTTAATGATCTTCTATGTATCTAAATGTCGGCTAAACTTATAAAGAAATGGAAATTGAAGGGGGAGAGGATTGGAAGGAAAATCGCTTTCTCTGTGATAGGAAGTTTTGAAACCATGAGCTCAACAACAGCACCGTTGAGCTCAGGCAGGGTGTCCTTACCAGTATCATGATACCGGAAACAGGTGATTATTATAGCGCCAGCGTGGATACCTTTGATTAGTGCAACTGAATCTGTCAGTATATGGCTTTAGTCAAGACTGCAGATAATATAAAGCACGACTCTTTTATGTGCTGTAAAAAGCAGTGAATCAGAATCCTGAACAGAATTTCTTGTTGAAAAAATACAAATGCAGCAGATTATGTTGAAACGATAAAAAGAATGGATATTATGGAGCGTTTACGAGGAATCAATTTTGGAGGTTGGCTTAGCCAGTTGGATGCTATCAAGGAGAAAGATCCGGATAATTTTTCTGGTATCGATGCTCATATAGAATCATTTATTAACGAAAAAGATTTTTTTCAGGTGAAAGAATGGGGTTTTAACCATGTACGGGTTCCCATTGACTATTATCTCTTTTTTGATGAAAATGCCAATCCTTACCAATATAGGTTAAAGTATCTGGATCAGGCTCTGAGATGGGCTCACAATGCAGATCTTTCTATGATTATCGATCTGCATGAGTGTCCAGGGCACGATTTTGCAGATTTAGATAATGTTCCTATCCAGAAACTCTTCGTAGATCCCTCTTATTTGAAAAAAACAGAAAAAATCTGGGCTTGTCTTTCTGAACGCTATAGCGACAATGATCATATTTACTATGAGGTGCTTAATGAACCGGTTGCCCCCGCTGCAGAAATATGGAATAAAATTAAGGATAAACTGTGTAAAAACATCCGCAGATATGCTTCGAAGATACCGATAATTGTTGGTTCCAACTTATGGAATACTCCTTCAGCTTATTCCGAACTGACTCCGGTAGACCTGGACAACATGGTCTACTGTTTCCATTTCTATGAACCGCTCCTCTTTACTCATCAGTTTGCTCCCTGGATAAGTGAACCGGAGATAAGAGTAAAACGGGAATATCCTGGCGATTTTGGAAAAGGGTTGCCCCGTAAATATGGTACGGCGTCGGCAGGTGTATGGGACAGGGATCGTTTTGTTGAGGAAATTACTCCAGTAAAGAATTTCGGAGATAAATATGGAGCACCTGTAATATGCAATGAATTTGGAGTCTATGCTCTTGTTCCCATGCAGTTTCAATTACGGTGGCTGGATGATCTTTTGTCGGTTTGCAAAGAAATGGATATCGGTTTCAGTTACTGGAATTATAAGAATCTTGATTTTGGAATAATATCCAGAGGTGAAAGCCTCCACAGCAAGCTTGAGCAATACAACAATCCACAAAGGATAAATTATCAGTTGTTATCTATTCTTCAGAGGTTTTGATATTTGTAAAAATCTTCGATATGGGCCCTGAAGGAGTGAGGATAATATGGTAGATGCATTCTTAATAATTTATAAAAATTGACTGATGGAATGGTGATAAAATAAAGACGTATGTAAGGCTATCCCCGGAATTGATTTCTACTCTGGTTTCTGGTAATTTAGGGTTTAATAATGGTTATCAGCTTCTGATCTGATCGTTGGTTCATAAAACTTAATTTAACCCAATCTGCACTTCTGGGCTTGTTATCTAACCGGAACTCATCGAGAGCACCATAGAAGTAACCCGGTAATCCATCTGGAACATTGGAAGCATCGTAAGGACTTCGGCCGATCTCATCATCTGATTCACCGGACACCGTAAGGTACTCAGTAATCGAATTTTCGAGAACACCATTTATATAAAGTGAGTTGCTCCCTTCACCCCAGCTCCAGAAAACAAAATACCAAACATTTCCGAAAAAGCTGGATGTTTTACTGGCCAGATATTCTCCATCTTCAGGATTCTCCAGTTTGGTTATCAGATTTCCTGCAACCCCGGTAGTCGGATAGAAATCCAACCCCTGAATACTAAGAGTGAAATCATGGTTATCTGCAATTTTCTTTCCCCAGATTCCCTGTGTTTTTTGTGCATACTGATCGATATTGACAGCCGGTTTGAACCAGCATGAGATCGATCCGCTTGGGCGATCGGGAAGACCTTCGACCCGGAAGAAACTACTGGAGCCATTGAAGAAACGAGCACGCCCGATGAGGCCACCACTAGTATCATAAGAGCCACTATCAATACCGTCATAGTTATTTAAGGTAGCATTCTCAAGATTCCCATTAAAATGGTAACATCCTAAAAAACCATAAGATGTATCAAATACAGGAAGAGAGGGTGATATTAACACATTGTTACTGTTTCCCCAGAGCATTGTTATGGTTTGCGTGTCACTATTTCCATAAACAGTATCCAGAGATACCCAGATGCTGGCCTTTTTTTTAGTGATATCCCATTGCTCGATCTCAAAACGGAGCTGCTTGTTTTGGGAATTGATAAATATGCAGTCGCTTCCGTCGATAGCCGCACTACTGAAGTCAAAATTGCTCTCTGATAATCTGATCAACACCGGGAAACTGTATACATTCTCTTTGATATCAGCGCCAGAAGAGGTGGTATTCAGAGAAATAATACACCTGTTATTCCAAGCGGCGAATGGAATGGATATTGTTTGTGCTGAAGAAAATGTAACACTGTCGATTTTACATGGGACCCAATCTTCTTTGTCAGCTATTATCAGCAGGTCAAAATTGCCATCAGGCAGATCGTTGACCGCAAATGAGCCATCTGTGGAAACCGGCACACAGCGATCAAGCCCGTAAATCAGAAGATATCTCTTTAAAGATGAATCGGCAACCTGGCCTGCATTGCCTTGAAGGCTTGCATAAGGCTTTAATGTGTCACTAAGGGAAATTGTCGAATCAGATTCTATGGTAATTCCTACTCTGATAGAGGTCACTGTGGATTTTCGGTCATTTATTTCGATTATGTAATCACCTGTGCCGATCGAGTCGATAGCGAAAAAACCTGAATCATCTGTCGTTGTCTCAATGATTCTGGGATTGGGAGCAAAAGAGGTATCTGAAGTAAAATCTGCCAGATAATTTGCAGGACAACATACCACTGGGACACCTGCTGCTCTTTTGCCATCGCTTGTGAAGATAACTGCGGCGACTTTGGCATTACCGGTATCTGCTGTACCACCTGCATGATCGGAAGAACAACTAATAAGCAGTGCCATACAAGTAACCAGTAAAAGAATCAGACTGCTCATGCTGTACCTGCTGTATCGTTGGATTTAACTGAGTGAAGGTCTTCGCTGAGCGGAAAGAGAGAAATGTTCATTTGATAGATCCTGCTGCTTTTGGTGTCATTATTAACAATAAATTTGACCCTATCCTTAAAAGCCTCGATTTCGGTTGTGAGCAGTTCATAAGCTTCAGCAGATATCCCCATAGTGATTCCGGATATGTGCCGGTTGTTCCTGTCTATAGTATCCAGGGCAATTTTAGATTGATCAATCATATTTCGGGTAAAGTTTTTTATTGCCAGTGATGAAACTGGATTATCGACGACAATGGCAGAAGAGGTTTGTTTGAATCTGCCGTTTTCAAGTCTCTCTACCAGCTTAAGCTTCAGAAGCAGGTTTACAGCAGCTTTGGCCTGAGAGGCTTCGATTTTTGGCTTGAGTACAGAAGCCATCAAATTATAGTTGTCTTTGAAATCATATAGACAGATTAGCTCTCTGATCACAGGTGTGTACCAGTTGGAATAAAAGTCATACTGATCAGCATTAAGTACCGACTCCCTTATACCGCTGATCATTGCTCTAAGTACTGCGTAATACTCCTGTTTTTCCACCGATGTTGTCGCCTGATTGAAAAGCACCAGATTATAGAAAAATTTTTTCTCCCTGGGTGAAAGTCCCAGTGCTTTAGCGAACCGTTCGGTCATTTGAGGAGTAAGATTTCTTTGGCCATCGATGACATGTTTTAGAAATGATGGTGAATTAATGCCCAATTTCTGGGAAAAATAGCGATAGGAGAAATAACGTGCTGTTTTCTTTTTATTCTGATAGTATTCTGCCAGAAATTTTCTGTAATCAATAAAATCAAATACGCTTAACATGATTTTAAATATAGACAAAACTTTTGAATTGAGTCTTAAACAATAATGAGGATTATATGTTTTTGTGTACACTGCTTGTGTACTTTTTTTAATCCTCTTGAAAATTACTGCACCAGGGGCAGGTTCAGAAAAAAAGACTATGGTAATATAGCTTTAAAAGAGGCTACTGGCAGGAAAAAAAACAAATAGGGAATGGTTATAATCAGAGGAGAAGGAATTCAATGCCACTCCTCTTTATTTTCTATTTCTATGAGTGTGTACTCCTCAGATTGCAGGCAATCATAGATTTCATCGCTGATTTGTTCATCAGGTGTTTCCCAAGTATGGATATCATCAATTTTGCCCTGATATTCCAGAAAATCTATAACTGGCTGGAGTTTATGACCTTTATAGATAATGTGTTTTCCATAATCCTCATCATTTTCAGCTATATCTTCAATACTGATATCGTCGGCTAACTCGAAAACTGCGGTAACAGTAAGTACCAGTTTCATTAAAAAACCTCCTTCTTAAGCTGAAAAAAAGAAACCAGATCAACTTTTCTGCGGAGTTGTAAGCTGTTCTTTTTTTGCCTGCTTTTTAGCCTGACACTCTGGACAGAGCGCTCCCTGATAATTAGGAAAGTGGGGAGGGGTCTCAAAAGGCTGGTACCAGTAACCATTTAGTTTTATTCTGCCACAAACAACACATTCTGGCAGATATACTTCACTACTCATATTCGGACTCCTTGCTTGTAAGTGAAATCTCTTGAATTAATAGGAGAATCAAAGAATATGCCAGAAAAATTGTGATATGTTAAGCGTTATATCAGAAACGGACAGTACAAATAGAATGAATTAACTCTTAGCACTCTTCAGCAAATGAAAATCAATAGCATTGATAGAAGATTTAGACAAACAATAAATATTCTCAAGCGAAAACATAATGGTATCGCAGTTCTGATCAAAAGATGAAAATTCTCTTTCCCTCTCATTTCCACATCATTTTTAGCTAAGCTGGTATCCGATGATTACGTCGCAAACACCAAAGAATCTCTCCAAGTCCATCAATTTTACTGCTTTTTTGATTTAAGGGCATTATTTATGTTAACCAGAATCGAACGATTTAAAAACAAAAAAAGGAGAAAAATGGTGCATATTTTATTAAATGTGGGGATTATGGCTGGGATCATCTACCTAATCGACTGGCTTCTGCCTGCAGTACATATTAAAAAACCATCAACAGCCATCTGGGTAGCCATCGTCTATAGTCTGCTGAATTCTCTGCTGGGATGGCTATTTCTCTTTCTGACCTTTCCATTGGTTCTTCTAACTCTCGGGCTGTTTAAATTTGTAATCAACGCTTTTTTTCTTTGGTTGACCGATAAGCTGATAGAGGATTTCAAAATAGATGGCTTGGGATGGACTCTGATTACTGCACTGCTAATTTCTATAGGAAGCTCTGTAGTACATACCTTTTTGCGATTTTAAACATTAGCTCTGCTTTCTGTAATACTTCATGGCTTCGGGAATAAGTCTTCTGATATCCTGAATTCGGTTTTGAGTAGAAGGATGAGTACTGAGGAATTCAGGAACTGAAGGCCCCCCCTGTTTTTCCATGCGTTGCCAAAATTCTACCGCTTCCTGAGGATCGTAATCTGCCATTGCCATAAAAATCAATCCAAGCCGGTCTGCCTCAGATTCCTGAATGCGACTGTATGGAAGAATCACCCCTACCTGGGTTCCAACACCAAATGCAATAAGCGCCAACTGCTGGGTAAGCTGAGGTTGCTCTGACAAAGCCTCGGATAAGGCCATTCCTCCCAATTGAACAAGCAGCAACTGACTCATTCTCTCATTTCCGTGTCTGGCCACCGCATGCGCTATTTCGTGACCTAAAACTACCGCCAGACCAGTGGCATCTTTACATACCGGTAAAATTCCTGTCAATACCGCAGTCTTACCACCCGGCATGGCAAAAGCGTTAACCGAACTGTCCTTCACCAGATTAAATTCCCACTGAAATCCTTCCAGCACTTCCGGTTTATTTTCTTCTCTGAAATACTGTTCGACCGCATGCTGAATTCTTTTTCCTACAGTGGAAACCATCTTTGCTTCCTCAGTTCCTCTGACTATCTGATTCTCATCAAGAAACTGTTTATAAGACTGAAAGCTCAAAGCCAGTAATTGAGATTGCGGTATAAGATTCAGTTGACGTCTTCCACTGACAGGCACTGGTGAACAATGGATAAAAAGGAATAATCCGATACAGGACAGTATTACAGCAGCTTTCATATAAACCCCTGTTTGATATGAAATTGCGAAAGATATGCCACTGTGTGAATTTACGATAACAGATTTTAGGATTTCAAGAAAGCATTCAGAAATTCTCTTCTTTTTGCAAAGTGAGCTTTTATCCATTGCAGTAGAAAAAAGGGTTGTTACAAATTCTATTTCTCTGTTGGGAAAACATTCCTGATTAGGTTGCAAATTATTATTCCATTGAACCCGTCTGGGTTTTTACCAGAGATCTAAGCAGCTCTGCAACACTCCATGCCTGAGCGATACACCCACGGGGAGTGTAAGGAGCTTGTGCATCGAAAATTTCACTAACCGAACCTACGCAGGCTTCCGACAGATGAGAATCAAAACTTTTAAGAAACGCCCCTGCTTTTTGCTGCTGGTCCGGGTGAAGCTTCAGCCATGCATCTATAAAGGGACCTATCAGCCAGGCCCAGACTGTCCCCTGATGATAAGCGGCATCTCTGGCCCTAAGATCTCCAAAGTATTTTGGTTTGAAATGCGGATGGTCCTCAGAAAGAGTTCTCAACCCAAATGGGGTCAGAAGCTTTTCGGATACGACTTTTATTACCGCTTCCCATTTTGATTTGTCTAGAACTGGGTAATCCAAGGAGATAGCCAGAATCTGGTTTGGCCTGCAGGAACAATCTGCGCCCTGTTCGCCATCAATAACATCATAGAGGTAACTACGTTCCTCATTCCAGAACCTTTCATTAAAGGATTTATATACTTTTGCAGAAAGCTTCTCCAGCTCTGTTGCAAAAGAGTCTCCCTTTTCTTCTCTAAACCATTTTTCCATTAATTTCAAGGCATTATACCATAAAGCATTTATCTCTACCGCTTTTCCACTTCTGGGTGTTACTACCCAGTCCTCCACTTTTGCATCCATCCAGGTTAGCTGCAATCCCAACTGCCCCTGCCTCAGTAAACCATCGACAGGATCTGCACCGATACCAAAAAGGGTTCCTTTAATATGTGCATCTATAATCTCTTTCAGTTTATCCATAAGAGAATTGAGAGTAAAATAATCATTAGTATATTGTAAATAGCGGTTCAGTGCATGGAAAAACCACAAAGTGGCATCGGCAGTATTATATCTGCCCTCATTTTCTCCCTCAGGGAACAGGTTTGGAATAAGCCCTTCACGGATATAGCGTGCAAATGTGCGCAGGATCCATCCTGCCTCAGTAAATCTACCAGTAACCAAAGTCAATCCTTCCAGACTTATCATAGTATCACGGCCCCAGTCGGTAAACCAGTGATAACCAGCGATAACAGAGCGTAGCTCATCACCTGAAGCATGACTTCTGATTATATCTGGCGAACGCCCCACCGGAGAAATTATGAACTGATCTGCTGCGATTACCAGCTCGGCAGTAATACCTTTCTTTGCTTTTTCCGATGCGATGCTGATGAGTTTTTCTCTTCTTTCTATTTCTTTGTTTAGTGCTGTTTCAGCGTTCATTGCCAGTACGGTTTCCACCGGTTCACAGGATGCGGTCAAGCTGAAGGGATTACCAGTATCTATCCTGGCAGAAATGGTACCTGGAGTCCAAAGAGAACCCAGCGCATCATAGCCCCGGTCTGCTTCAACGAAATGATGAATATCTTTAACTTCGCCACCGTCAAGAGTGAACATTACTTTTTTACCGTCAAGTAAAAGGTTCAGTCTGGGAAAAAGCGTATCGGTACATATCTGATAATAGAATTGGTGGGCAACCAGGTAATAATCATCCTTCTGGCTTTTCTGCAGAGGAGAATCGTGTCTGCGGAAATCAATGGATGGTCGAAGATTAAGAATGAGTTCATCACCTTGAATCACCCTGTAAGAGATATATACAGTGTTTTGCAGATGAGGCATGAAAATCCGCTTTTCCATCAGTGTGTTACCAATCTTGTAGCTCCATACGGGAAGTCCCCATTCGAGTCGGAATTCGGTGAGGTAGGAGGCGCCATGGACCGTGATATCTGTAAGGTGTGTCTGTTCACAGGAGATACAAACCTGGGTAGAATCCGACAGAAGCAGATGCTCGATCAGGTGGTTCAAAAAAACCACTCTTCCCAAAGGAGAAGGGAGGGCAGCGGTAAGCAAGGCATGATATCTGCGGGTCAATGCCCCCGCAATAGTTCCGGAGGCGTATCCGCCTAAACCATTGGTCACCAGCCATTCTTTATCGAGAAGATAGTTTGGTGGCTGTTCTGCAGACCACAGAATCTTGCGTACAGGTATTTGCAGTTGATACCTCCTTCAGATCTGAGCCTTTTTACCTGGAAGAGGAATCCCGATTTCGACAGAGGTATTTTGTTTACCGATATAAATATTGTCACCAACCGATTCCTCTTTTGTCACTTTTAAGCCGGATTTTTCTGTGTGCATGAAAATCCAGATGGTATAAACACCCACCGCAGTACCCAGGGGAACACAGATCAGATTCAGACAGCCAAGAATCAGTATCATCATCGCAGCCCAGGGTCTGCCTCTTATGATCCCCATGGAAGCGATAACTCCGCTAATTGCAAAAAGCAATAAAAAAGCACCAACAACTGCAAATATTACCAACTGAATATTGGCAGAACTCTTTTCACCTGAGAAAAAGTCTTTACTGAACAGGACTGCATAAATGGCGCTGAAAACCAGTGTATATAGTATGCTGATGGCAATATGAAGGGCTCCCAGAAGTTCGATTTCTTTGCGCATATAGGGCCTCTTGAGAACGGGTTAGCAGAAGCTTTTCGGTAATATTAATGAGCAAGAGTTTTGCCATTTTTTCCACTATTATCCAAAGGATCTCAGGAAAATTGACAAAATAGCTATTTATATGGCGTTTAACCAAGATATCCTTTGAAAGTGATTTGATACAGTGATCAAATGTAAAAATTAACGGGCGTTGCGGAATTGCATTAAGGTTTCTAGTATTCCAGGGAAAAGCTGCGCCAATAGTCCTCCCAACTGACCTCGTAAACCCATATAAACCACCCTTGGCTCTTTATAGGATGCGTAAATTATGCGGCGGGCTACCTGCTCAGGTGTATATCTGAATTTATTGGCAGATGCAGATTGGGAGTGCTTTCCCAAGCAGTGAGAGAAAAATTCACTTTTGGTTAACCCAGGATAAACAGTGACCACCCTGATCCGTTTCTCCTTCAGCTCCAGCCGCATTGCATCAGACAAACTGTCCAAAGCCATTTTGGTGGCCCGGTAACCGCCGTTATTTCTGGTGGCTATACGGGTAACCATGGAGGAAACATTTATTATAATTCCGCCACCGTTGCGATACATCAGAGGTATTGTCTTCTGAATTATATAAAGAGGTCCAAAAAGGTTGACTTTGAAAGCGGTCAGTAAATCATTCGCCGAAATATCCTGTACGTTGGAAATGAGTCCTACCCCTGCATTATTGACCAGAATGTCGATACCATTAAATCGATTCTCTGCCCTGGATAATAGATTATCAACTTGCTGAGGGTCGGTGATGTCGGCGCTAACCGACATCGCCTTGTTCTCTCCGATACTTTGAACCAGCTCATTTAGTTTCTCCGAAGAACGAGCAGTCAGAATCACTTTGGCACCTTCGGCCGCAAATGCCCTGGCCGTGGCTGCTCCAATACCCCCGGATGCACCGGTAATTAACACTGTTGTTCCGAAAAGATCCATTGGACTATTCTCCCCAAAAATAGATGAAGCATGCTGTTTTTATCAAAACGCAAATGAAATGCCACTCTCCTTCACAGAAAACTGCCTCGACTCCGACTTCTGATTCAGGTTTTAAAGGGGTATTTGGAATCTTATAATGGTGTGCTCTTTTTACAAGTTTAAGAATGCTTTTTTGTAAGGCGAATCATTTCCGTGGCAGCAGGCTTATATCTTCCGTAAACGATTGGCTGAAATATTTGTCTAAACTTCAGAAAAGGTGGTATATGGATTATTTTAACCACTTAGCTCAAATAAACTTTGGAGAGGTAAGTAAAGGGATAAAAGGTTTAATTTAGAAGGCAAAAACGCTCGCATTCTGAATTGTTGGCTAAATGGCTAGCTGAAACTAATAAAGGGCGCATGCCTTACCATATTATTATTTTCGAATGAATCTGATGTAAAATTTTGGGAAAAATGTTTTTCTGGTTAATGATGCAAAAATATGTAAAGCCTGCGGAATAAAACAACCAGCTCTTTCATCTGGTAATTGGCATTGATTCCGCTTGGGTTGGGAAGTACCCATAAAAATGAATCTCCAATTGTATGTGGCTGTGTTCCAATGATGGCTCTTTTGTTGCCGGAAGCCAGGCGGTATGCTCCAACCCCCAATATTGCTACAACTTTAGGGGACATTCTTTTTACCTTTTCTTCTAATAGCCTGAATCCATCTCTCAGTTCCTCTCTGCTCAGTTCTGTCGCGGTTGCAGTAGCCCCGGCCACCAGATTGGTAATCCCTATGCCCATTGATGGCAACAGGTCTTCTTCAAAGGGGGAAAGAACTCGAGGTGTAAATCCCGACAGGTGCAGCAAAGTCCAGAAACGGTTTCCGGGACGGGCGAAATGGTGCTTAACGGCAGCACTATATAGTCCGGGATTGATTCCACAGAAAAGAATATCGAGATTTTTGGCAATTATATCAGGTACCGTCTTTCCCGCAGATTCTTCCAGTAGTTTTCTGTCCGGTTTCCAAGGTTTTTGTGGCATGTTGGTCTGACTTCTTACGTTTATTTGGTAAGTATTATACAGACTTCATTCATTTTGAGGGAAACAAAAAGTATTTTTTCTGTCTCAAAGAACGTAGCAGGAAAAATAATATGAATTTCATTGAAGAATTGCGTTGGCGTGGAATGATTCACGATACGACTCCCGGAATCGAAGAAAAACTGCAACAGGGTCCAAAAGTCGGATATGCCGGATTTGATCCTACAGCTGCATCACTCCATATTGGTCATCTTATCCCAATAATGCTCTTGATGCATTTTCAGCGATGCGGCCATAAACCCATTGCCCTGGTTGGTGGTGCAACCGGGATGATTGGTGATCCTTCAGGAAAATCGGAAGAAAGAAAACTTCTCTCCATCGAACAGGTCGCTTTCAATCAGGAATACATAAAAGGACAATTGGCAAAATTTCTGGATTTCTCTGGTAGCAATGGCGCAGAAATAGTAAATAACTACACCTGGTTCAAGGATATGGGGTTTCTTGAGTTTTTACGGGATGTAGGCAAATACCTGACTGTTAATTACATGGTTTCAAAAGATTCTGTTAAAAACCGGTGGGAAAATGGGATCTCCTATACCGAGTTTAGCTACCAGCTCTTACAGGCTTATGATTTCTGCTGGCTTTATACCCACAAAAACTGTATTCTTCAGATAGGTGGATCGGATCAATGGGGCAATATCACTTCAGGCACAGAACTGGTTCGTCGTAAAGAATCCGGTGAGGTATACGCTCTGACCTGTCCTCTGTTAACCAGAGCAGATGGGAAGAAGTTTGGGAAAACAGAAGGAGGGGAGAGCGTCTGGCTTGATCCAAAACTGACTTCCCCTTATAAATTTTACCAGTATTGGCTTAATGTCACAGATGAGGATGCTCCCCGTCTGCTTAGAATCTTTACTTTGATGTCACAAAATGAGATTTTAGATCTTGAACAGGAACATAAGCAGGCTCCTCACGAACGTGCCATGCAGAAAGCGCTGGCAAAAGAGATAACCGTACGGGTTCATTCTAATGATGATTATTTAAGGGCCATCGAAGCATCAGAGATTTTATTTGGTAAAGGAACTGCTGAAATGCTGCGACATCTCTCTGAGCAGGATTTTCTATCAGTTTTTGAAGGAGTGCCTCAAAGTAGCATAAGTAAAACCGAAATTGAATCAGGAATTACTGCGCTGGATATAGCTTCAGTTAAAACAGGACTGTTTTCATCAAAAGGTGAAGCCAGACGAATGATTTCTCAGGGCGGTTTGTCGATTAATAAGGAGAAAATAACCGATCCGGCAGCTCTCATAAACCCATCATTTCTTATTAACGGCAAATATATCCTGCTGCAGAAAGGGAAGAAAGGCTATTTTATTGTTAAGACCGATTAATTATCCAGTATCTTCACCCAGTTTTAATACTCGATTGCAGAATTCTTCATTGTTTGACAACATCTCTCTGCTGTCAATAGCTGTGATGTCATATTTTAATGTCGATTTTTATATACCAGATAATAAACCGGAAGGATGTATCTGATGCAGTGGATATTTCGATTATCAGTAATGATTTTTTATTCGTCTGCATTTACAATTGCGGCTGAGCACGATACCATCATTCAAATAATTGCCGGGGCAGAGACTCATGGTATGATCGATGCTTGTGACTGCTATCAGGATCCGGGTGGCGGTTTACTCAAACGCTCCTCAATCATCAAATCGACAGGAAAGCCGGAAGGCTTTCTTCTGCTGGATGCAGGAGGCTTTTCTGCTGGTGGAATATATGATTCCTATTCAGAGGGAAGGGCAAGCGATTCGCTTCGTACTATCACTACCATCAGGGGGATGGCTGCAATAGGCTATGATGCAGTTGCAATAGGTGATGAAGAACTGCAATATGGTGGTACGTGGATTGTCAAACAGGCCAAAGATGCCGGACTTCCACTTGTTTCTGCAAATCTTTTCACTAAAAAAGGGAAACCGTTTACTTCTGCTTATGTTCTGATAAAAAAAGGGGGCAAAACATTCGCAGTTACCGGTTTGACCACCAATGAAACACTTTTCTCTATTGATACCACCGTTAACATTGGTGAACCATACAAATCGCTTTCCATGATCTGGCAGGAGATGGTTGAGCATTCTGATTATCAGATTATCCTTTCTCATCTGGGACAGGAAAAATCATTAGCATTGGCAGATTCTTTTCCTGAATGTGATGTAATCGTTAATGGTCACCGAAAATCGGATCAGAATCCTGTTTTGTTAACTGGTAAAATACCACTGATGCAGTTTGGATTTCAGGGAAAAAGCCTTTCCTTTGCAGAACTGTACCTCAGGGGAGGCAGGCTTGAAATTAACAGGAAAAAATGGCTTCATGTTGGTCTACAGATACCTGATGACAGTTCAATTGTTTCATTTCTTAAAGCAGAAGTGGTAGAATCCAGACCGGTGTATGATCTGTATATCATGAGTCAGTGTCCTTACGGTATTCAGGCGCTTAGCTCCTTTGTTGAATTTGTAAAAATGTTCAAAAAAATTGATTGGAACATTCACTTCATAGGCAGCATAGATAATGATACTGTTCTGAGCTCATTTCATGGCAAAGAGGAAGCGGAAGATGAACAGATCTGGTTAGCAGTAAAACAGAATTATCCAGAGAAATGGCTGGAATTTCTTGAACTGAGAAGCAAATCATTTGTCCCCACCAGATCCATATTACAGAAGATGAAAATTGATATGGAGAAGATTGAGAAGTGGATTACTTTAAAAGGTCGCCAGGAGCTGGCTTCTCATTATCAGAGGTCATCCAGACTTAATATCAAGGCTTCGCCTACTTTGCTGCTTAATAATACTCCCCTGGAAATACAAATAACCAGAGACCGCCTGGCAAAATATCTCTGCGACAAAATAGATGGCTCATCTGCTGAATGCAGAAAGCTTCCAGAGTGCCTTGAGGATAGTGACTGTAAAAAGAAGGGTAAAATCGGGCGATGCAATGAGTTTAAAAAATGTGTATTTCAGGATGCAGTGCCATTTACATTTTCGGTTTTGACAGCAGATTCCACGTTCCAGCATCCGGAAAACACAATTATAGCTACCACTGAGGAACTGTTTTCCGGAGCAAAAGTTAATGTTATTACCTTGAGTTCCGCAGAAGGAAGACAGATTATAAGTAAATTTAATCCAGAAGCTCTTCCATTCTATCTTTTTTCCAGGGAAGTTAAGCAGGCCTACAATTTTACTTCTGTGGAAAGCGGTTTGATTGAAAAAAACGGGAGCTTTATCTTTAAAGATGGCATAGTCAGCAGGAATTATCTGGTAAAACGCAACCCAAAGAAGGGAGAGATGATTCTTTTTATTGATCCCTTTTTCCCACAGATTCAATTGATAGTGGACATATTTCTATCTGATTCAACAATACTGCAGAACAGCACGATTCAGCCTGCTTTTTTTCATGACCCATCGACTTCAATGCGGGGTACTGAGCAGTGGTTCCGGCTTGAGGAAGCCACCCGGTGGTTGGCAGTAGCTAAATTGGATGCACAGAAATATTTCCAATATCTGAAAGAATATAGCAAATCACCAGGCAGTTCTTTTTGGCCTGAGATCTGCAGGAAGGCCGGCTTGAATGCCGATTCAGTTTCAGTACATGCCAGCTCTGAAATGAACGAAATAGCAAAACACTGGAATATGCTGAAAAGTATTCAGATAAGTGATCCTGTGACACTTTTGGTGGATAACAAAGAATTAGTCAAACTTCACAGTGAAAAGGAGTTGGAAACGTTTCTGCAGTATAGAAAAAGATAAGCTTACAGTACCTGAATCGTACGATTGTTTGAGTCGTACGATTCAGGTTAAATAAATTATTGGGTGATAAATTTCACAGTACCAAGAATCGATTCATCTTTGGAATCTACTATATGTACCCGCCAGTCTCCTTTTAAACCCAGAGGTATCGATTTTGAACTATATGTTCGGAAATTTTCCGAATTTACCTTTAAGGTAACTGTACTCATAAGCTCATCTTCCCAATACCATCGATGCTGAATTTCTTCCGGACCGGATGCGCCTTTTATCTGAGTAAAACAGAAAAGGCGATGTACTTCTGAAGGAAAAGTATCGCCTAAGTTTTCAGGTTCAAGATCTTTTACATTCAGGGCAATCGCAGCTCTGCTGATGGTAAGTTTTGATTTTTGTGCTGGTTCTTCTTTTTTTTCAGTATCAGCTTTGGGTTGAACACTTGAGGTTTGAGCAAATGACGCTGATACGACTAATAGAGACAGTGTCAGTGCTACTACGGTATGCATAAGTTGCTCCTGTTAAAGGGTTCTATAGAATGATTCCTTTGAACTTATCTGCCTTTTTAATTTAATCATACATTAAGTGGAATAGAAAAAACAGGACAATATTAGTAACTCAAAGCAGAATATTACATAAAGAAAGCTTCAGATATTTCTTAAATACTTATTTCCAATTATTTTAGAAGAGTCTGAAACAATTGAGCATATGATTTTCAGAAAGGATTTCCCCAAATGAATATCGACCTTAACGATCAGGAGCTGCGTGTGCTGGGGGCTCTAATCGAAAAAGAAATAACCACTCCTGAATATTATCCCTTGAGTTTAAATGCTTTAGTTGCTGCATGTAATCAGAAATCAAATCGCGAGCCAGTTATGAATCTTACTGAAGAAGAAGTCTCGGAGGCACTGTTGTCATTGAGGGATAAAAAACTGGTGTGGCAGCTTTCTACTGCTGGAGGCAGGGTACCCAAATTTGAGCATAATATTAGAAGCTTGTTTACTTTAACTAAGGCTGAGACTGCAATTCTTTGTGTTCTAATGCTCAGAGGTGCTCAGACTGCTGGCGAAATAAAGGGAAGAACCGAGCGAATGCACTCGTTTTCAAATCTTCAGGAAGTTGAAGAAACTCTCAAAGGACTGATATCGCGGGAGGATGGGCCATTTGTTAAGGAACTGCCGCGTCAGCCAGGAAAGAAGGAACCACGGTTTATTCATCTGTTTTCGACCATGATTATTGACTCGCTGGAGTCGTCAACTCCCAATGCTGCAGAAACTCCGGTACAAAAAACTACCACTGCAGACCGCTTGTCAGATCTTGAGCAGGAAGTAAAACGGTTGCGTGAGGAATTGGATTTACTGAAAAATGAGTTCAATAAACTAATAGGATAGCTTGAAAACGGTTGGATATAGGGGATACTTCAGGATAATAAAAAAATGTAGGTTAAGAACTTGAAAGTGGCCTCAATGGACCAAAAAAACTTTTATTATTGGTTAATTCCAAACAAAATCTCCAGTTAAATTGATATGTTCTGGTGAGAAGTGTCCAATCATTGTGTGGTCAAAATAGTGGTTATTTGCTTTTAAGGTATTATAGTTTACCATTAATGAGTTCCGAAATTAATGGTAACAGTTTGTGCTACTTGTGAAG
>CAYYNL010000091.1:0-18617 GCA_964472925.1 uncultured Fibrobacter sp.
TTCTGCATCAATATCTTACGGTTCTTCATCGTCACCTACTGCGGTTTTTAGGTTTTAATCTTTTTAGGCATCGGGCCTAAAGGGCGATATAAGATTCATGTCAAACAATCGTCCTGATTCGGTTTTATATAATAATTTGGATTTTTTATTTGTATAAGGTGTCACCTACTTTAAGCCTTACATTCAACTGACGCTGCATCGGGGTGAGCGTAAGTACTTCAGCACCACTTTGGGTAACCAGTATCGTATGTTCAAACTGTGCAGAAAGTGAACCATCTTTGGTTCTCACAGTCCAGCCGTCTTTACGATCGGTCACTACGGCATAATGCCCCAGATTTACCATGGGTTCGACAGTAAAGGTCATTCCAGGTTCAAGAATTATCGATTCACAATCGGGATCTACATGATGATATACCGTAAAATGCTCATGAAAGCTCTTCCCGATCCCATGACCGGTATACTGTTGCACCACAGAACAGCCCTTTGATTTAACAAAAGGTTCGATTGCCTCAGCAACTGCCCGCAGAGCGACTCCAGGCTTAACAGCATCTATTCCCTTAATCATTGCTATGGCAGTAACATCAACCAATTGACGTGCTTTCTCAGAAACTTCTCCTATCATAAAAGTCTCTGAAGAGTCCGCGTAATAACCATCTACAATAGTGGTTAAATCGACATTCACTATATCGCCATCTTCAAGAATCTCATCTGGAGATGGAATACCATGACATACGATATTATTGCGGGAGATGCAGGATGATTTGGGATAACCATGATATCCCAGACACGCCGGTATGTGCCCATGTTTTACTGTATATTGATGAATGAGAGTGTCAAGCTTCTCAGTGCTGACTCCAGCCTTAACAAACGGGCGGATATAATCCAGTAATTCACCATTAAAAGCTCCCGCTTTTCTCATCTTTTCAATTTCCAGATCAGTCTTTATCAGACGATTCTTTTTTGGAACTGATTTCAATGTTTCTTCCTTTTTCTGATCTTCAAAGAGATGACATTTTTTGTATTTTTTCCCGCTTCCACACCAGCACAAATCATTTCGTTCAATCATAAGCCGCCAGATTTCTAAGAATGCTGAAAATTTTTCAGTCGTTTTAAAATTAAAAAATATACATATTTTATCAGCAATATTTCATATAGTTTACGATACCATACTCCAATTTATTGACCGTTTAACATGTAATTTTTAATTATCCAATTCAGTTAAACAAGTGCATTGAATCCATAGAATTGGGAAACAAATTCAGGCCGTGTTTAGGTAAAGGCAGAAAAAATGAAATATCAGGGAAACTTTGCTCAAGTCTGAAGTTATTCAATATGGTTGCAGTAAAAAAACAAATAACTTATTTCTGCCTAAATAATACCTACGCTCTTAGCCAATTCCTGTTTCCACTGATAAAACGCCAGTATCGCTGCTTTGCAGATAAGCTCTTTTTTTTCTTTTTTACCGATCCTTTTTCGCCCAGGTGCTTCAAATGCAGGAAACAGGCCAAAATGGATGTTCGAAGGGGTAAAAGGCTCAACCTGGGATGCAGTAATGTGATTTAACAGTGCACCACTCGCAGTATTTAGTGGTGGGCCCTTTATTTCCATTCCTCTGATTCTTGAAATCAGAAAAAGCGCAGCAAGGTGACCTGTAGCGATACTCTCTGTGTATCCCTCATTGCCACAAATCTGCCCAGCTAAAAAAAGATTTTTCTCTTCACGAAAAGAAAGATCATTGTTTAGAAGACACGGAGAATCAAAATAGGTGTTACGATGAATACTTCCGTAACGAAGGAATTCTGCATTGCCAAGCCCTGGAATCAGACGAAACACATTCTGCTGTTCTGAGATGGTAAGCCTTGTCTGAAAACCTACCATATTATAACAACTCCCTGATGCATTCTCCCTGCGCAATTGGCATACAGCGTATGGACGCCGTCCGCTTCGAGGGTCAATTAAACCTACCGGACGAAGCGGGCCAAAAGCCAGAGCATCAAATCCACGTGAGGCAGAAATCTCTACAGGTAAACAAGCCTCGAAATAGTGTTCAGATTCGAATTGTTTTGCATTCACACGATCTGCATTTCTTAACGCTTCATAAAACCTGCGATATTCTTCTTCAGTAAAAGGACAGTTTATGTAATCACCTTCCCCTTCTTCCCATCTTGAAGCCCTGAACGCGATAGAGAAGTCGATAGATTCGGTACTGACTATAGGAGCTATAGCATCATAAAAATGCAATGTATTTGAAGGAAAGCGTCTTTTCAGCCAGGATGTAAGCTTTTCGGATGCCAATGGACCTGCCGCAATAATGCAGTATGGATGCTCTGAAGGAGGAGATTCCATTTCTGAGCAAGTCAGTTTAATTAATGGATCATTTTGTAATAAAGATTGAACATCGCGTGAGAAAAGTTCCCTGTCTACTGCCAAAGCAGAACCAGCAGCTACTGCGTTGCGTCTGGCAGCCATAAGCAATGGACTATTAAGGGAAGCAAGCTCTTCCTTAAGTAATCCATGAGCTGAAGGCAACTGTTGCGATTTCAAAGAATTAGAACAAACCAACTCCGCTGGAAGTGCAGTTTTGTGAGCTGGACTTTTCCATTGAGGACGTGCTTCGTAAAGTTCAACAGAAATTCCATTTCGTGCAAGCACTAAAGCAGCTTCAGAACCAGCTAATCCGGCTCCAATCACCGCGACTGTTTTATTTTCTGCCATGGAAAAAAACGCTTTTAATCAATTTGCTCTTCTGAAACGGTTTCAGATTCAGTATGTCCTGGAACAGGGTATTCCGCCTTACATGATGGACACTTCAATACAGTTCCACTACGTTTTGATTCCTTATAAACCAACATGGGAAATCCGCATTTGCTGCATTTCTGATCTACAGGCCTATCCCAGGTGGCAAATGTGCAGTCCGGGTATGCACTGCATCCGAAAAAGATTTTTCCCCTTCGGGTCTTACGCTCCACCAGCGACCCTTTACATCCATCCTGAGGACATTTCACCCCTGTTGACATTGACTTTGTATTTTTACATTCAGGAAACCTGGAACACCCCAGGAATCTGCTGCCATTCATGGAGAGTACAACCATTGGAGCTCCACATTTGTCACAAATCTCATCGGTCTTGAGATTCTCGCTTTTTTCAAGAGGCTCTGTATACTTACATGAAGGAAATCCCTGACAAGCCAGGAATTTTCCGTTACGGCTCCATTTAATCACCAGCGGATGTTCTTTACAGGAAGGACACAGTCTCTCGGTAACCTCCTGATTCTGAGCCCGAAGATCCTTTATGCTTTGACGCACATCATTAAGTCTTCCGGAGAATGGCCCATAAAATTCTTTTAACACCTCTACCCAGTCGGCATTTCCTTCTTCTACCTTATCTAGAGAGTTCTCCATTTCAGCAGTAAAACCGACATCAAAAACATCTGTAAACTCTTTCACCAGTATGTTTTTAACCATGGAACCTACCTCTGAGGGTACGAATCTGCGATTTTCAAGAATTACATATTTTCGTCTTTTCAGAGTATCAATAATCTGGGCATAAGTGCTGGGACGACCAATCCCCTTATCCTCAAGCTCACGAACCAGCGATGCTTCAGTATAACGAGGAGGTGGTTGAGTAAAGTGCTGTTTATCCGTAAGCTTGTTCAGGGCGACTTGGGTATTGACATTCAATTCAGGAAGTCTCTCGTTAAGACTTTCGGCATTAGCATCGGAACTATCTTCAACGGTCTCATCATACAGAGCCAGAAAGCCGTCAAACTTGATAATCGATCCAGTGGTGCGGAAAATACACTTGTCTGCTTCAATATCTACCCTTGTAGAATCGAAAACCGCATTTTCCATCTGTGAAGCCAAAAATCTTTTCCATATAAGTTCATAAAGCCGGTATTGATCTTTGGAAAGATATGGCTTAACCCTTTCTGGAGAAAACTCAAGATTTACCTGTGAGGGTCTGATGGCTTCGTGAGCATCCTGAGCATTTTTCTTCTTTCCATAAAAACGGGGTTGAGCCGGCAAATGCCTGTTGTCAAAAAGAGCCTCAATAACTTTTCTGGCATCCTGCAAAGCTTCCTGCGCAATTCTGGTCGAATCGGTACGCATGTATGTAATTAACCCCAGAGAACCTAAATCACCCAGTTCAAGTCCTTCGTATAACTGTTGAGCGACCATCATTGTCTTGGCTGCAGAAAACCCAAGTTTTCTGGCAGCTTCCTGCTGAAGAGTACTGGTGATAAAAGGCGGGTATGGTTTCCTCTGCTTTTCTGATCTGACAACATCGATAACTGTAAAGTTCTTTCCCTTCAGCCGATCAATAATCCTTTTTGCGGTAACTTCATCAGGAATAAGTGGATTATCCTGATCACCTTTGAATCCATCAACCGAAAAAAGTTTAGCCGAAAACTGAGAGTTATTATATTCAAAGAGTCCCTGAATCGACCAGTATTCTTTTTGTACAAATGCCTTGATTAACTCTTCACGCTCACATATCAGACGTAACGCAACCGACTGCACTCGTCCAGCACTCAGTCCTTTAAAAAAAGTCCGCCAAAGTATTGGAGATACCTGATACCCAACTATACGGTCAAGAATTCTTCTGGCCTGCTGAGCATTGACTTTGTTCATGTCGATTTCTTTGGGCTGCTCAAAGGCTGCCAGTACTGCTCGCTTGGTTATTTCATTAAACATGACCCGCTTAATACTGGCATTCTCATTTTTAATGGTTTCTGCCACATGCCAGGCAATGGCTTCTCCTTCACGGTCAGGGTCAGGCGCCAGAAACACATTCTCCACTTTCATTGCCTCACTCTTTAATTCACGTAATACTTTCCGTTTACCTTTTGAAGGAATATACTTGGGTCGGAAATCATTCTCTATATCAACTCCAAGCTCCTTTTCAGGCAAATCGATAATATGCCCCATAGTAGCCCTGACAGCATAATCTTTCCCCAGATACTTGGAAATAGTCTTACACTTTGCCGGTGACTCAACGATTACTAAGTGTTTTGCCATATAAGCGTGTTTTCCTTTACCATTTCACTTACGATGTCTTATATCCGGTATGTAAAACATCGTTTATTACAAATTATAATTTTAATCAAAATAAAAGGTACCAGTTGCACCGTATACAATCATTGATCTCAGAATGAAAAATGACTCATTCCGCTCAAACACATACTGAGCCCAAACCTGTCACAGAGTTCGATGATCTCCTTATCATATTCAGATCCACCTGGCTGTACAATAAATCGTATACCAACATTATAAGCCTCAATGATCAGGTCCTTTGATGATAAAGGCAGATCTGATACCAAAACCATTTCAGCTATTTCCGGAAATACTCCATTTTCAGGCAATATTTTCCCCATACTCAGATACCATTTTTTCAGACTTTCCAGAGTTTGAGGAAAAGCCAGCGATTTAAATGCAACTTTCGGATCGGGTTGGGCAGAACCTAAACCTGTCATCTTAAAATAACCAGGCTCATATTCATGTGCCAGAATGACAGCATTTGATTTAGCATACTTTGCTACAATCATAGCAAAACTGGCCAGTTTTTCTTTTTCTTTGGGGAAAGCAACTTTGGTTACAGATTCACATTTTTGAAAGATTCCTTTATCCCGAGACTGCCACAGCAGCCCTCCTGTAACCTGCTTCAAATTCTCTGTTTCTAAAGCAGTACCATAATTTAACTCGCCAATTGCCAGAAGTTTTGTTGCTACACTTCCATTCTTAAAAAATTCTATAACATCTGGAGTAAAATCCGGAGCAATAAGTAATTCAACTGGTTTTCCTTGCAACTCCTTGGCAGTTTTTATACTAAAGGCCCTGGAAAATGCGATAACACTGCCAATCTCTGATCCAGATTCATTCTTCCATGCCACATTCAGCGCTTTTTCCAGATCAGCTGCAGTGGCAAACCCAGTCAGGTTATTCTTCCTTAATACGGCTACCGAAGGAAAATCTGCAATCTCTTTTATATGTTCTAATGCCATATCAGCAGCAGCAATATCACTATAGCTGAGCTCTTTTCCATAAACCTGAATAGCTCGCGAAACAGAACTTTCATTAACACTCAGATTTTTAAAGAATACAGCCTCCTGATGAGAATTTTC
The DNA here is from genome assembly GCA_964472925.1 of uncultured Fibrobacter sp. Classification (GTDB taxonomy): domain Bacteria; phylum Fibrobacterota; class Chitinivibrionia; order Chitinivibrionales; family Chitinispirillaceae; genus JAAYPC01. The sequence goes on from CAYYNL010000091.1 coordinate 6,122, forward strand.
CCCAGCAATCAACTTTTCACCTTTGTTATATGACAGTCTGAGGATATCTTCTTCCAAATAGACTTTAGAGAGGAACTTATCAATAGCGGCATCATAATCGGCGGTATGACGGAACGCCTTAACAGCCAGTCTCTTTCGGGTTTCAAATGAGATTCCACCGTCTTTAATCAGTTCATCCAGAACCAGATTGTAGTCGCAAGGATCTACTATAATGGTAACATAAGCATGATTTTTAGCGGAACTGCGTACCATTGTGGGACCGCCAATATCAATATTCTCAATAGCTTCTTCGATGCTCACATCCGGCTTTGCCACAGTTTTCTGAAATGGATAAAGATTAACCACTACCAGATCTATCGGTTTTATTCCGTTTTTATCCATCTGCTCCTTATGAACAGGATTATCCCGTATTGCCAGAATACCACCGTGAACCCTTGGATGAAGTGTTTTCACCCTTCCATCCATTATTTCCGGGTGCCCTGTGTAGGAATCGACAGATTTGACTGGTATGTTGTTGTTTTTTAAAGTATTGGAAGTACCACCTGTTGAAAGTATTTCAACTCCCAGCTCAGAGAGTTTCTTAGCGAATTCAACTATTCCTGTTTTATCAGAAACACTGATTAATGCCCGGGTAACCGGCATTAGTTTCATATAAAGCCTCTTTCTTATTTAATTTCTAAAAGAACTACAATATGATTAATTGCGATGAATGATGCAAAGAAAAGGTAGTAGTAATTGAGAACCTCAATAATGCAGATCAATAAATTGTTGGTTTAAACTTTCACTAAATCAGTATTCACATTCTTTTAATTTGCAGGAGATCTGGTTTATCTGCGATAGCACAAATATTTGTTTTTGCAAAATTGGTTTGTATAGAAGTTCCTGTATTTTATATATTATTAAGTCAATATTTACTCTCAATAAGAGCTATTACGTGTCGATAGATAACGGTTGTGACATACTTTTAACCTATCCTGCTGAAAAGATTAATATTTTTCAGTACATGATTCCTCTGGGGCTGGCCAGTTTAGGAGCTGTCCTGGAAAAACATGGTTACCGGGTAAAGATTATTGATTTCGCCAGATACAAAGGAGATTTTCAACGTGATCTTTACCGGTTGAAACCATCACTTGTAGGCATAGGTGGAACCACATCAACCAGAAAGGGAAGCTTTCTTACTGCCAAACTGGTCAAGAAAATTTTCCCAGATATTCCTGTTGTTTATGGTGGAAATCATGCATCATTTACGGCTGAAGATACTCTAAGGCATGTTCCATATATCGACTATATCATTAAAGGGGAAGCAGAATACTCATTTTTAAAACTGGCAGATATTGTCACAGGGAAATCTAATCTTAACCAGAATGGAACTGTAGTTTCGATCCAGAGTATTCCAGGTATTGCTTATCGGAATAATGGTGCGATAGTACAAACCCGACCTGTGCGAATCGATAATATTGACGAATTACCCATACCGGCACGTCATCTTTTCGGAGATATTCCTCTGTTGACCCTTGATTTTTTCAATGTAAATGCAGATTTCATAATGACATCAAGGGGCTGCCCTGTCTGTTGCAACTTCTGTTCTGCCTCCAGAATGTTTCCTGGAGGGGTACGCTATAGAAGTCCTGAAAACATAAAAGAAGAAATAGAATTAATCTTGTCTCTTCATAATGTAAAAGGTCTTAAACTTTTTGACAGCACCTTCACTTCAAATAAATCTCATGTTGAAAATTTCTGCAGAATCATAAAACCTTACGATCTTATTTGGGAATGTGAAATCCGTGCCGATGACAAGATCGATTTTCAACTGCTTAAATTGATGAGAGAATCGGGATGCCGTTATATCGACATGGGACTTGAGACAACTAGCGAAGCACTTCTCAGGAAAATTGGAAAAAAGATCTCTATCTCCAAAGCAGAACAGATTCTGGAATGGTGCAAAAAACTTGATATCAAGTCAAAAGTTTTTTTCACTTTCGGTCATTTATATCAGACCAGCGAGGATATCCGGAATGATCTTTTGTATATGAAGCAGCATAAAGACAAGATTGATTTCTTTGCCACTACTGTGGGCATGAGAGTATATCCTGGAACAGCTTTAGAATCAATGGCTAAACAAAAAGGACTCATGGGAGAAAATTTTTCATGGTTTTCCTATAAACCGCACTTTTCCAATTTCATTCTTTTTGAACCAGGAGATGTCTATATCATTAAACAAAAAGGTCTTGGATTATTATTCTTTTTCAGGCTTATAATACATCTTTTAGTGCAAAATACAGCTCTTTCACCTGAATACATTTACAAAATTATCTTGAAACAGGGTTCAATCAGGTTACTACAATCTTTTTTTCTGCAGATCAGATATACTTTACATGTAATTTCCAGGCTTTTTATTCCTATATGCAGGTAATCCATAGGTCAAGGAATTTTGCAAACAAGCACCTGTGAATCTCTTAATTTATAAATCATACCTTTACATTTTTAATTTAAAATTTTATGATATGTTTTGGTCCGATGCTCTATTTCATATAGGAGCAATTATTTATTCGGATAAGCACAAAAAAGGCGACTTAGTTTAAAGTCGCCTTTACAATAAAGATGTTGACTGAAACTGAGTTATTCAGCAGATTCTGATGATTCGGGAGATTCAGATTCCTCAGAAGGTTCAGTCGATCCTGAAGATTCACTTGATTCCACAGCACCTTCTGGAGTTCCAGTTTCACTCTCTTCAGCTTTTTTACCCTTACCCTTTGCAGGTTTTGTTTCTGCAGGTTTAATCGGGTATTTAGCAAGATATTCTTTAAACAGATTTTCATCTTTGTCTTTAAAATACTCGCTAATGCTCAAAACGATCTTTCTTCCTTCCAAATCGAATTCAATCACTTTACCCGGAGTTTTATCTCCCACTTTGTAGATACGGGATGGGTGATTCACTTCTTGACCGAGCTGGTTGAGTGGAATGAAACCTTCTATTTCATTGGAAAGATTGACAACCAGACCTCGATCCAGAATCCTGGCAACTTCGGTTTCTTCAATCTCTTTTCCCACAGCAAAATCTTTGGACAGATCTGCCCATGGATCTTCAGAAAGCTGCTTTATTCCAAGAGAAATACGCCGCTTCTCCAGATCGATATCAAGCACTTTTACCTCAACAGTATCACCTTTTTTGAGCATTTCACCAGGATGATTGATCTTTTTGGTCCAGGACATATCAGAGATATGAATCAAACCATCAACACCTTCCTTGAGTTCGACAAATGCACCAAAGGCTGCAATGTTTCGTACCTTACCCTTAACAATAGTGTCCACCGGAAATTCCTGAGGCACCTTTTCCCATGGATCCGGTTCAAGCTGCTTGAATCCAAGAGAGATCTTCTGGTTTTCCTTGTCAATCTTTAATACAACGGCTTCAACAATATCTCCAATCCCCACGATCTTTGAGGGATGTTTAATGTGCTGAGTCCATGACATTTCAGAGATGTGAATAAGACCTTCAATACCTTTTTCAAGTTCCATAAATGCACCATAATCGGTGATGGAAACGATTTTTCCACGAACTCTGGCACCCTCAGGAAATTTCTCCTCGATCCCTTTCCATGGATGCTCGCTGAGCTGTTTTAGCCCAAGTGAGATTCTTTCCTTGTTCTCATTAAAATCAAGCACTTTTACTTTAAGTTTATCGCCGATAGCTACAATCTCGGAAGGATGATTTACTCTTCCCCATGACATGTCAGTAATATGTAGCAATCCATCAACACCACCCAAATCGATAAAAGCACCGAAATCGGTGATATTTTTGACGGTACCTTCCCGAACCTGATTTTTTTCCAGTTCTGTCAGAATTTTTTCTCTCATCGCAGAACGATCTTCTTCCAGAATAACTCTGCGGGAAACCACTATATTTCTTCTGGCCTTATTTACTTTAATTACGCGGAACTTGAAGGATTGACCGATAATGGCATCCATATCCGGAATCTGACGCAGATCGATCTGAGAGCCAGGAAGAAAAGCATCCACGCCAAAAAGATCAACCACAACGCCACCTTTAATTCTACGGATAAGTCTTCCCTCAACAGTTTCCTGATCTTCGTAAGCCTTATAAATACGATCCCAAACTTTCAGAAAATCTGCTCTGGATTTTGAAAGAATTATCTGCCCCTCACTGTCTTCCACCTGTTCGAGGAAAACATCTATTTCATCCCCAGGTTTGAATTCATGAACATTTTTGAATTCAGAAATGGGAATAATCCCTTCCGATTTGAAATTGACATCAACAATCACTTCCTTATCGGTTATGCGCAAAATCTTGCCGCGTACAACCTGGCCCTCTTCGATACCTTCAAGTGATTTGTCGTAAGCTTTAAGGATTTCCTGGACCTGACCTGGTTTGTAAAAGCTTTCTTCGAATTCGGCCAGATCAACTGTCTGTCCTGACGCATCATAGCCTGTAACCGGCTTCATCTCTTTCTGTGCATCTGACATTTTAAAAGTTACTCCTGTAATTTGGGGTTAAGGTTAAAGTTAATTTGTCTATTCTGGTCCTGGATTTTAAAGCTATACGGGCCCGGAAATGACAACCTGTTATTTACTTGGCCATAGCACTTTTTGATTGAATCAATGCTGTGGCTTTATTTACAATGTATTCTATCTGGGATTCCAGTGTCATACCGGTGGTATCAAGTTCTTCAGCACCGGCAGCTTTCTGCAGAGGGCTGTTATTCCGGGTGGAATCTTTATGATCACGTAATGCAATCTCCTTCTTGAGTTCATCTATAGACTTGTGAACTCCCATTCTCTCAAAATCCTTTTGTCTTCTGCGTGCACGTTCCTCAACCGATGCAACCATAAATATTTTCAAATCAGCATCGGGAAATACTACCGTAGCAATGTCTCTGCCTTCACACACGACAGAATTGTTTTTACCAATCATTCTTTGTTGTTTTACCAGCGCTTCCCTCACCACCGAAGGGGCACAGTAGTCAGATACGTTTTTGGTAACTTCATCACTGCGAATTTCTGTGGATACATCCTCCCCATCCATCCAGATGCGGCTCTCGGGAGGTACACCAGTAAAGGAAATGACAGTCTGTGAAGTCAGTTTTGCCAAAGCTTCTGTATCCAGGTATGAGATACCTAAACGAAGGCATTTGAGAGTAATGGCTCTATACATGGCTCCAGTATCCAGATAGGTAATACCCAGACGTGCAGCAACCGCTCTTGCAGTAGAACTTTTTCCAGATCCTGCCGGACCGTCAATAGCAATAATCATTATATCAAGCTTAATTCAGATTTTTGAATAATTAAAAGAAAATACTTATTGCTGCAATAGCAGGCAATAATAATAATATTGTATTAATATACTCTTTCTAATCCAGAAATTAAAAAGGCAAATATCAGACCTTTTTATGACATCTAAATATAAGTTCTATCGTAACATTACTCCGATGAAAACGTAATAAGGTGTTATCGAATGATCGGAAAACCGACTCAGTGCAACAACTTACATAACTTTAGATATATTGTTGAGCCGCTTATTATTTTATGAGTCTCATTTAAAAATTATCCATATTCTTTCTATTTAAGTCTAAGGTTAACCATTAAGTTTGAAGCGGAGTTTTGATGATCACCAAAGAGATAATTCAAAAGCAATTGGGCAACTGTCTTGATGATACTTCATTTTTAAATATCCCTGGAATGCGAAAAGGAAAAGTACGAGATACTTATGATCTGGGTGATAAGCTCCTGCTTATTACTACCGACCGTCAAAGCGCTTTCGACCGGGTCCTGGCAAATATTCCCTTTAAAGGACAGGTATTAAATCTGGTCAGTGAGTTCTGGTTTAAAAAAAGCTCACATATAGTAAAAAATCATATTATTTCCGTTCCCGATCCCAACGTTACACTGGCTACAAAATGCAAGGTTTTCCCCATTGAATTCGTAGTAAGAGGTTATCTTACCGGTTCTACCGATACATCAGCCTGGACGCTTTATCAAAAAGGCATAAGAAATATCTGCGGTAATATTCTTGAAGAAGGAATGAGAAAGAATCAGAAATTTGACAAACCTATTCTCACACCCACTACAAAATCTGATGCGCATGATGAACCAATCTCTGCAGAGCAAATAATAGAAAGAAACATAATCGACGAGAAGACCTGGAATAAGCTTCAATCGATAGTTTTCGCCCTCTTTGAGGAAGGAACTAAAACAGCTGATTCTCATGGGCTTATCCTGGTGGATACAAAATATGAACTTGGTACAAATGAAAACGGAGAAATTGTACTGATAGATGAGGTTCATACTCCCGATTCATCACGATACTGGCTGAAAGAGAGCTACCCCAGTCGCTTTGCAGAAAATAAAGAACCTGAAAATATCGATAAGGAATTCCTTCGCTTATGGTTTAAAGCACACTGCGATCCCTACAAAGATAAAGTTCTTCCTAAAGCACCTGATGATCTGGTAGTGGAACTTTCATCCCGTTATATCACTCTTTACGAGATGATTACCGGTTCTGAATTCAGGACAGATAATAATCCGGTGAAGGAGCGTATGACTAAGAATCTTAAGGCAGCAGGAATAATCTAATCGTAAAAAAATCTTAAGTAGAAATAGATAATCTTTTCAATATTCATGGAGGAAATTAATGGCGCCCCCAAGTCCGGATCTAATGAGTACAATTGTCAGCCTTTGCAAACGGAGAGGCTTTATTTTCCAATCCAGCGAGATCTACGGTGGTCTTAACAGTTGCTGGGACTATGGCCCTCTGGGTGTTGAACTGAAACGCAATGTAAAAGAAGCCTGGTGGCGTTCAATGGTTACCAGAAGACGAAACATTGTAGGTATCGATGCCTCTATACTCATGCACCCCAAAGTGTGGGAAGCCTCCGGACACCTTTCCGGCTTTACAGATCCTCTTGTGGACTGCAAAGTCTGTAAAGAACGTTTCCGTGCTGATCATCTGGAAAGCCTTGAGAAATGCCCCAAATGTGGTGGACAGCTTACAGAAGTCCGTAAATTCAATCTAATGTTCAAAACATTCATGGGACCCATTGAGGACCAGTCAGCCACAATCTTTATGCGTCCGGAAACAGCCCAGGGTATTTTTGTAAACTTTCTCAATGTACAGACTGCAGCCAGGCTCAAACCACCCTTCGGTATCGCCCAGATAGGAAAAAGTTTTCGCAACGAAATTACTCCGGGAAATTTTACCTACCGAACCCGCGAATTTGAACAGATGGAGATGGAATTCTTCGTTCCACCTTCAGAGGATGAAAAATGGTACCAATACTGGAAAGAAACCAGACACCAATGGTATATAGATCATGGGATAAAACCAGAAAATCTGCGTATGCGTGAGCATGAGAAGGATGAACTGGCACACTACGCAAAAGCATGTGCAGATGTCGAATACAAGTTCCCCTTTGGATGGAGCGAGCTGGAAGGCATTGCCAACAGAACCGATTTTGATCTGAAAAGACACTCTGAATTCAGTGGTAAGAGCCTGGCTTATTTTGATGAAGAATCAAAGCAACATTATTTCCCCTATGTTATTGAGCCTGCTGCAGGAGCCGACAGGGCAACACTGGCATTCCTTATTGATTCTTATTCTGTTGAAGGTGAAGGTAAAGATGCCCGTACAGTGCTGCGTCTTCATCCTTCTTTGGCTCCTATCAAGGTTGCAGTACTTCCACTTGTGAAAAGAGATGGAATGCCCGAAAAATCAGAAAAAATATATAACGAATTGCTTGATAATTCTATTAAATCATTTTACGATCACAATTCGGCTATCGGACGAAGGTATGCCCGTCAGGATGAAGCAGGTACACCTTTCTGTGTAACTGTCGATAGTCAGTCAATGCAAGATGACACAGTTACTATCCGGGAAAGAGATACCAGAGCACAATATCGTGTGGCAGCATCATCGGTAGTCGAAGTTATAAACCAGAAACTAAAGGAAGCACAAAAATGACCTTGCGGGTCAACGTATTAATGGGCGGTCCATCCGCCGAACACGAAGTATCGCTCAACTCCGCCTTTGGAGTTATCTCAAATCTGGATAGATCCAAATACAGTATAAGAGCTGTCTTTGTCAGTAAATCAAAAGAGTTTTTCTTTCGTGACATTCATGAACACACCTTTCCCTTTAATGAAATGATAAACCTGCAGAACTATAGGGGGCCATTTAATCTGGCAGATTCTAAACCGATATGGGATGGCTGTGGAGTGGTTTTCCTTGGAGCTTTGCATGGTTCTTTCGGAGAGGACGGAACTATACAGGGTGCGCTGGATGCTATGGATTTAGCCTATACCGGTTCCGGTGTAACAGCCAGTGCTCTTGCTATGGATAAGATTTTATCCAAGTTTGTCTACATTCAAAATGGTCTTACTGTTCCCCCATTTTCCATTCTCGGTAAGAATTTTCCTCAGACAACCATAGCAGAGATCTCTTCAAAGCACGGATTTCCCTGTTTTGCCAAAGCTCCCCAATCCGGTTCCAGCCGTCTGATGGGAAAAGCGGATTCAGTAGAATCTCTCTCCAGAATATTGACTGAACTTAAACAATGTTCACCTAACATTCTCATTGAATCAGCAATAAAAGGAATTGAATTCACCTGCGCAGTAATAGAGGAACCCGACGGAACTCTTTCTGCCTTACCCCCCATTGAGATTCGGCCAAAAACATCATTTTTCGATTACACTGCCAAATATACCGCTGGGGCTTCTGAAGAGATTGTTCCCGCTCCTTACTCTGAAGAATTACTAGAGAGAATAAAAGCGACAGCCCTGAAAGCACATAATATTCTTGGCTGCAGAGGGGTTTCCAGAACTGATATGATCTATTGTGATGACAAGCTTTTTGTACTTGAAACAAATACGCTTCCAGGGTTCACTAGCAATTCTCTCCTTCCAAAAGCATTTATGGCTACAGGTGGAAGTTATGCACAACTGCTCGACAAATTAATCCAATCCGCTCTTTCCAGAAAAAAAACCGGTGTCTTATGAGCTGGGTCCTGGGATTAGACACATCATCTGTTGATCTGGGAGCAGGTCTTTTCAAAGGTGATACAGCAATAGCTTCCTACTCCCGTTTCATCAGGAATTCTCATGCTGAACATATAGCACACACTGTCGACATGCTTCTAAAAATAAACAAGGTCGATCCATCCGAAATCAAACGTCTGGCAGTAACCATAGGCCCCGGATCCTTTACCGGCTTGAGGATCGGTATAGCCTTCGCCAAAGGGTTTTGTTTTGGTAATCCTGACGCACTCATTTTACCGGTCTCATCGCTTGAAATTATGGCTTATGCTGCTCAAAGATCAACCGCCAGAATACTTACTGCCATTGACGCCAGAAATAATGAGGTGTTTCTGGCTTCTTTTCATTTCAGCAAGGAAAAACTGATCAGACTGACTGATGATTCAGTTTGCAATATAGAAGAGTTTAGAGAGTTTGTGAAATCGGACGATATGATTATCACAGACTCAATGGGTTACAGCCGAAGTACGGCTTTTGATTTTTTGAAGCAACATCCCTGGTTTTATCCTGTTGAAAAGTTTCCTTTGCAAAGGGGGCTTTTCTGCGCCCTGCGCGGATCTCAGGCTCTCAATGAACCTCAACTATGGAAAAAACATCCCGACATTCTTCCCCATTACCTGCGCTTGTCATCAGCACAGACAAAACTGAAAGAACAGTCTTTATGAATCAAATGATGCTGTTTTTTTTCATCGGTGCTTTTCTGGTAATCCTGCCAGGTGTATTCTTTTTTTTTTACCGCAGATATCCGGTTCATCTGATATATAAAAGCAAGACCAATCTTCAGGAGATGCTCGATGGGATTGAGGATCCGCTGGCTGTCATTACCGAAGATTATGTAGTCAGACGTACTAACAAAGCCTATATTACTTTAGTATCCAAAGATTTTTCCGAAGTAATCGGTCAGAAATGCTATACTCTTTTACGAAATAGAGTCAGTCCGTGTGATGATTGTTTACTGAAAAAAACAATTGACACCAAAACTACACAAAAGGTTGAAAGATCAACGCACCCTGGTAGCTCAGGTGCAGTCTCCATCAGTTTTTCACCCATCCGATTTTCAATAGACAATGAGCATTCATGTATTATCGAGCATATCAGAGATATTTCGATTCTGGAGGAGTTAAAAAACAATCTGGAGAAAAAAAACCGCGTCCTAGCCGGAACCATGAAACATCTTAAAGCTGCTCAGCAGAACATAAGAGAGGAGCTGCGTCTGGCGAGACTTATTCAACAAAGCATTCTTCCAAAGCATGCGCCATCTGTTTCCGGGTTAAAAATTTCGCTTACCTATCATCCTATCACCGATGTCGGTGGAGACATATATGATTTTATCTTATTCTCACCTACCCGTTTAGGAGTTTTTGTAGGTGATGCATCCGGTCACGGGTTGGCAGCTGCATTTGTAGCTACTATTTCCAAGATGTCATTATATAACAATAGCAAAAGCGAGATACCAGTATGTGATCTTCTCTCATGTATTAATAACGATCTTCTTAATAACATTCACACCGGACATTATCTTACCTGTTTTTGGGGAATATTCGATTTGGAAAAAAACGTCCTTACTTTCAGTAGAGCCGGTCATCCCATACCAGTGCTTATCAAAAAAGACGGAACATTTATTCCTCTCAAAACTGCTGGCACATTCATCGGGCTAATTTCCGATATTCAATTTGAACATCAGACGGTACATTTCGAAAAAGGCGACCGTTTTTATATATTTACTGATGGTATCTATGAAGTACTCGAGCCTAATAACAGCGAAGAATCTCTTCTGGGATATGACCGTTTCGTTGATATGCTTATAGAATGCAGAAATTATCCTTTTGGAAAGGTAATCTCTACTATCCAGTCCAAACTCAAAAGTTATACTTACGAAGATGACTACACGCTTATTGCCCTTGAAGCTACCGCCAATAAACTACAGGACAGTGCACCAGTATGAGTTTTATTTTGTTGAAATTTACTGTTCTCACAATGATGCTTGCGGCTGCATCTTTTGCAGATAATATTTCAAAACAAAGAATTGATTCAATTCCCGAAACCGATTATCTCTCAGATTCTTCCATCACAACTAAAGACACATCTGAAGTACCTGACAGCATAATTCAAACACCGGACTCGATGTCTGAACAATCGGTAAATGTTCCTTTGGTTTCAGGAATATCTCCATCCGACTCTATCAAACCATCAAATGGCCTTTTTCTGGGATTCGGAGCAGGAGTTACATTTGGTAATCTGCCGTTACTTCAGTTGTGGAAAAAATCTCTCCCGGATTCATTGACAAAACTGGGTTTACAGGCAAATTCTTTTATCGTAAAAGCTGATACATCACTCCCTGACTCATTACAGATAACAGATACTTCTAAGCTTGTATTCAAGATTAAAGAACACCCAAGCTTCTACAATATGACCTTTCCAGTGAGATTATCAATTTCCAGACTCACTGATAAAAGCATCTTGCGTACATCTCTGTCCTATTCTCTTATTTTTAAGAATCAGAAGTCCATCGTATTTGCGGTAGATGATACTTTAAACCGACGAGTTGATATGAAACAGAAGCTTTTTCTTCACTCTGCCGCTCTGGAAGTAATTTACGGGGTAAAGATACCACCACAGTATTTTTCTATCGAATCAATTGAGAAAAGTTACTTTTTTATCGGTCTGGGCATTTCACCTGTATTATATCTGAAAAGCATGCGGGATATCGATAACAAGTCAGAAGATTTGAGAATGAAGCAGGTCGAGAACAGCATCAGACAAAATGGCGATAATATGAATGCTTTTGGCACTACATTTACTTTCAAAACTGGAATTTCTGCAATTCGTCGTCTCTCCTCTAACGGAATAGCAGAAATCAGTCTGTGTTATACTTTAAATTGGTTTGACTATTTTTACGAAAATGGAAAAAGGGTTCAGAAAAACAACATAAGTGGCAATTCAAAAGACAAAGGCGATTTATCTTTTCTTTCGAATCGATTTGAGATAGGAGTTTCTCTTTACAGACAAGTTTTGAAAAAAAAATAATTAAATAATATCGAATCTGATTACTTCTGATTAGTTATTGTTTTGATTATCAGTTCCTAAATTTTTGACGATTATTTATGATTTCTTACCTGGATCCATTACTGACCGATGGTACATAAAAGTAGTGAAATTGACAAAGTTTATGAAATTCTTAGGCATGAATTTTATAAACATCGCATGCCGGTTGTAGAGCTCATAGAAACTCAGACTAAAGATCCTTTTAAGGTACTGCTTACTACAATTATGAGTGCGCGAACCAAAGATGAAACCACAGCTTTGGCTGCAAAACGCCTCTTTCAGAGAGTAACAACTCCTGCAGATCTGGACTCACTCAGTATCAAAGAGATTGAATCATTGATTTTTCCGGTAGGGTTTTTTCGCGAGAAGGCGAAAAACCTTAAAAAACTTCCTCAGGTATTAAATG
>CAYYNL010000092.1:0-18592 GCA_964472925.1 uncultured Fibrobacter sp.
AAACCTTTTTCAGCACCCTCTTTGAAACCTTTTTCAGCACCCTCTTTGAAACCTTGCTCAAATCCTTCTTTTAAACCTTCCTGTTTGAAATATTCCTTAATTGAAGACATTTTATTTTCTCCTGTAATTATTTCTGTTTTTATCTTTTCAAGTACATTACCTTTTAAATCCTCTGGAGCTGCAGCATCGATATAGAGTGCTAATTCTTCAGCATATTCTCCTATTTCCTTCTCATCTGCCATCTCTTTTAAAATTACGATAATCTGGTTTATTTTCTTTATTATCGATCTGGTCCCAACATATTTAAGTCCCATAATTGCCAGACGAAGCTGCGGTGAACCTAAAATCTTTTCATCAGTTATACGGGAGAAATCGAAAAGAATATATTCGAGCCTTGAAAAATGTTTTTGTAACGTAAGATTTGATTGGCCCAAATCTATCGCTAAAGGAATACCCCATTTTCTTCTGCCATGATAAATTACAACGAGTATGGGACCTTCATGTTTTTCACCTTCAGGAATCTCATTTTCGATTGTGTTTAAGTAGTGTTTCAATTGAATCAGAGTTTTCTTGTCGGGGGTGCTTTTGTGTTCAAAAAGAAGATAAATAAATTGTGAGTTTGTTTTATCAAAGAGTCTGTAGATAAGATCAGATCGAAATTCATTCAGGAACCCATCCACAGTATCATTTTTTATCGCCATTGAAATGCTAAAATCGATACCGATATCTGTATTTGGAAAAAGATAGGTGTTTACAAAACTGGATATTACCGCAGTTTTGCTAAACATTACCTTGAAAAAACGATCATGAGGAGTTTGCAACTGTTTTCTTTTCATGAAAACAATATAAATGAGGGAGTCTGAAAGTATATACTGAAGTAAGACAATCAAAAATGGAGGTCAGGATAGCGCCGGTCCGGAAATTTTTCCGGACCGAAAAATGACAAAAAAGAGGTATTTATCGTGCAGTCAAAGTCATACGTCCATCAACAGCAGCCGATTCCGCTGCGCCTGGAAAAGCCATGAACGGATTGATATCCATTTCTTTTATTTCCGGGAAATCGATCGCCAATTGACTTATCCTTGCGATGGTATCGGCAATAGCTTCCACCGCAACCGGTTTCTGTCCGCGATAACCCGACAGTAAAGGATATGTTTTGATCTGTTTTATCATTTCCAAAGCCTCGGTGTTACTTACCGGAGCAAGTGCGAATTTGACATCCTTAAGCAGTTCGACAAAGATACCACCCATTCCAAACATTACCATTGGTCCAAACTGCGGATCACGGGTCAGACCGATGATAACCTCTTTACTTCCGGGGTTAGACATCTTTTCGATATAAACACCGGTTATGCGGGCATTCGGTACGTTGGTCTTAATCTTTTCCAGCATCGCAGAATAGGCATCCGAAACCGCTTCTGCAGATTTCAAATGAAGCATCACTCCGCCGACATCCGATTTGTGAATTATATCCGGAGAAACAATCTTCATGGCAATAGGATATCCAATCTTCTGGGATTCCTTTGCTGCCTCCTCAGCACTACTTACCAGAACACCCGCTGGAGTATTAATTCCGTACGCCCTTAAGATTTTCTTGGTATCACTCTCATTTATCTGAACCTGGCCCGCAGCTCTGTATTTGCCAATGATAGCAGAGACAGTATCACGATCACCCTTAATCTCCTTTGACTTCACAGAAGGTATTGTTTTCCATTCAGCATAACTGACCATGGCTTTCAGAGCATTAACAGCCTTTTCAGGTGAACGATAATCTGCCAACCCCTTTTCCATCATATAATCGCGGGAAGGAGTTACATCGGTACCACCCATAAAACAGGCTAATACCGGTTTTGATCTGTCTAATGATTTGCAAAGCACCTGTGCTGTTTCCATAGGCTTTGTTACTGCCTGAGGTGTAAGAAGAATTATAATTGAATCTACATTGGGATCTTTCTGGAGGACTTCCAACGCTTTTGCATAACGAAGGGGATCTGCATCACCCAGAACATCGACCGGATTCTTAACACTTGCAGCTTTGGGAAGAAAAGCTCTAAGTTCTTCAGTAGCAGATGGAGAAAGTTCTGCCATTTTTAATCCTGACAACTCGATGGCATCGGTAGCCATGATCCCAGGCCCACCAGCATTGGTGATAACCGCTACATTTCTTCCTTTAGGCAGGGGCTGAGAATTAAATGCGGTTGCATACTCAAACATCTGCTCATAAGTCTGCACACGAATGACTCCACATTTGTTGAAAGCGGTTTCATAGGCGATATCGGCACCGGCAAGGCTTCCTGTATGCGATGAAGCAGCTTTGGAACCGGATTTGGTAACACCGGATTTGAAGATGATGATCGGTTTTTTCTCTGATACTTTTTCGGCGATCTTTACGAATTCCTGTCCGTTGTCTATACTTTCCAGATAGCAAACAATTACATTGGTGGAATCATCAACAGCCAAAGATTCAAGGAGTTCTCTCTCGGTAAGACCAGCCTTGTTGCCTATACTTATCATTTTGGAAAGCCCGAACCCTCTTTCTGCAGCCCGGTCCAAAACAGCAGAACAGAGAGCACCAGACTGGGAAATGAATGCGATGTTGCCTTTTTTGGGCCACTTATTACCAAATGACACATCCATGTTAAACTGAGTATTTAGATGTCCCAGGCAGTTGGGTCCCAGTAGGTATACCCCGGATTCTTTACAAAGAGTAGCCAGTTGCTTCTCCAGTTCCGCACCTTCATGGTCCTGTTCTTTAAAACCTGCGGTAATAACTGAGACAGCTTTTGCACCTTTTGCAATAGACGCCTTCACTGCATCCATCACTGCCTTTCTTGGTACAACGATTACACTCAGGTCAATTGTACCGCTGAATTCGTCTAATGATTTGTAGCTTTTAAAATCAAGAATACTGTCAGCATTGGGATTAACCGGTACGATTGTCCCCTGATAACCGGACCGCTTCAGATTAAAAAGAATCTTGTAGCCTACTTTATCGGGGTTCTGGGATGCACCAATGATTGCAATAGACTTCGGCTCATAAAACGACTTCAGTTTTTTGGCTTCAATATCAATGGATTCTGACATGAAAATTAACTCCTGTTATAACTGTAATTTATAGTTGGGTTCGTTTTTTTCGGATGTGGGTATACCTAACAAGCGATGTGCGATTACCGCTGTGCCAAAAAAAGCCTCATTAATATCCCTGATTTCCACAAATTCTTCAGCACTGTATGACATGTTGCCCGGACCATATCCTATGGTGGGGATAGAATATTCATTTACCAATACACTGCCTGCGGTCCCCATCCCCAGATTCTTAAGTTGCCATGTTCCTCCTTTAATTTTACAATCCGCGGCTCTTAATGCAAGCCTGGCTTCCTCAAAAAAGCTGTTAAGCGGATCAGTCATCCAGGGAACAGATATTTGGCGAGTCCTCAAAGCAAAGCCATTTTCTTGAGATATGCTGTTGCGCCTCTTTATACCGGTTGAAACAAGACGTACTTCATACTGTTTGCATATTAAGCGTGCGGTTTCACGATATCGCCTTAACAGAAAAGCAGGTTCGTTCTTATCCCGCAATCGTTGCATTACTCCGATCACACATCGGGTGCACTGTTTGTCACTACTGAATTGAGGATCACTAACCGATACTTCTTCCAGCAAATCTTCAGAAACTGACCCCTTACTTAGAAACAGGTTTAACTCCTTTGTACAGGCCTCAAGCCTGGCTTTATCCTCGGAAGTCAGTATAAGCTCAATGTTCATCCAGCCATCATGCCCGTAATAAAGTCCCAGATCGGTAGGTTCTCCCAACAGCGCAAAAGAAGGCTCTAGCCCAATCGATGGCAGTGTCTCTTTGAGGAATTGACGGATTCCAGCACTGCAGCCACTCTGCTGTGCCACAGTTGAAACCAGAATAAGATTCCCATACATTGGAAAACATTCCTTTAGAAGTCGCCCCGCATATATCTGCGCAGCAAGCCCCCCCTTACAATCCGAAGCACCGGCTCCGTAAAGCTTTCCATCCTTCAGACTACATTTCTGTAATTTGGAACCATCAGAATAAGTATCCAGGTGAGAAACCAGAAGAAGAGTAGGATTGTAATTTCTGCCAAAAATACAACCTACTACATTACCTGCATTATCCTTAAATACCCGATCATAACAAAGGGAATCAAGAGCAGAGATAACATTTTCGGCAATTCTGCTCTCAGAAAAGCTGGGACTGGATATTGCTACCAGTTTACAGGCTAACTGATCAAGATCCGGTTCCAGAGCAGATGCTTTTTGCCTAAGTAAGGAATACATAATTGATAACTATCCGTCTCTTCCAATAATTCTTTCCCCTCATGCTCTCTGCTTAGATACATTTTAGGAAAATGTCTGGGTTTTTTATTAAGAAGGCTTAAAAGGATGCAAAAAACAGGCCAATTTAATATATTCCCACCTATAACGCATATCTATTCCTATCAGCAATCAATGTATTTCAAATTGAAGTAATTGTGCTTTCATTTTGTAATAGTGTATTTTCAATTTGAAATACTAAAGTTCCCGGAGTCTTTTATGTTTGCCAATGATCTGAACCTTTCGGAAATAGTCGAGTTCAATGAAGGCGATATAAACCTTCAAGGCAGAAGACTTCTGCTGCATGATCTGCAAGCATTCGCAGAACTGAAAAAAGATCTGCTTGAAGCACTGGATTTCGAACAGGCCAGAAAAATCCTTATCCAGTTTGGCTACTGGTGGGGTAAGGCAGACGCTGCTGCCATGAAGCGTATTTTTAAGTGGAACTCGATAGAGGAACTGCTAAAAGCCGGTCCCAGAATGCAGGCACTTGCTGGTTTGGCCAAAGCCGTTGTTAAGCATCTTAGCATCGAGCCCTTCCACATGGAACTATTATGGCATGAATCGGCAGAGGTAAGTGAGCAGATCCCATCGCAGGAAACAGCAAAAGATAACACCTGTTGGATCCTTTGCGGCCATGCCAGCGGTTATGCCTCTTTCTGTCTCAACCGGGAAATCTATTTTATCGAAGAGCAATGCGTCTCCAAGGGAGACCGGATCTGCCTGGCAGTTGGCCGGGAAAAGGAATTCTGGGGTGAACAAATCAATAATCATCTTTCCGATTTTAAATTAAAAGATATTCGTAAACGGGTCGAGCAGCTCTCAGAGAGTCTGCGGCGTAAATCCTCTCAGCAAAACGAGATGAGGAAAAATTCTGTAATAAAAAACCCAGCTCCTTCTTCGGATATTCAGCCTGAAATTCGAAGTACCTCTTATATGAGAGTTTTGCATCTTGCAGAAAGAGTTGCCCCTTACGATTCAGCACTTTTAATCACCGGAGAAACCGGCACCGGGAAAGAGATTCTGGCTCGTCATATTCATTCCCTTTCTAACCGGCGCGACAAGACATTTCTCCCCATTAACTGTGGAGCATTACCAGAATCGCTTCTGGAAAGCGAACTTTTTGGACACACCGCAGGAGCGTTTACCGGGGCAAACCGGGAACGGGCAGGGATCTTTGAAGAAGCTGCTGGTGGCACGGTTTTTCTTGATGAAATCGGAGACATCTCACCAGCTCTACAAGTCAAGCTCCTCAGAGTACTTCAGGAGCATGAGATCGTGCGAATCGGCGAAAACCGGGCCCGTCCGATTGACGTAAGGATAATGGCAGCCACTAACCGCGACCTTCACCAGATGATAATGGAGGATAAATTCAGAGAAGATCTCTATTACAGACTGGCAGTAGTGGAAATCCACACCCCACCTTTGCGGGAAAGAGTCGAAGATATTCTGCCTCTGGCAAGGCATTTCGTGAAAAATTTCGCCAACTCCCTGAAAATGCCTCAATTGCGCCTTGATGCCTCCTGCCTGGATTATCTTCAGGAATATGACTGGCCTGGCAATATCAGAGAACTGGAAAACGCTATCGAACGCGCAGCACTTCTTTGTACTGGCAATGTCATTTTACCCGAAAACCTCAGTCTTAGATCCAATTATCTTAAATACAACACTTCTTCCAGTGATGAAAAAAGCGTTCTCTCTCTGGAACAGCTTGTAAATCGCCATATAAACTCAGTACTCAAACTTACCCAGGGAAACCAGCGAAAAGCCTGTGAGATTCTTGGAATCAGCCCCGTGACCCTGTGGAGAAAACTTAAAGAGCTTAAAAGCTGAAGTACGAAACAGATCTTAAAAATAAAGCTCCAAACTTTACGTAAATTTTGTTTCTTTTCCTTTTTTTGCTCTTGTTTCGGATTTTTGAATTTTCCAACATTTGTTCCTGATTCGGATTTTGGATTTTGCGTCTTTTGCTCCAGTTTTGCTTTTACCAGAATCAGATAGTTGCACTCCCAATGAAAGTCATCTTATATTGTAAAAACGAAATTCGATAATTTTTCACAGGCGAATTCGAATACCAGTGTTTAGCCAACAAAACTAATTTTCATTCTATTCTTAGAGTAAAAGAATGTCCGATAAAAAAAACGGCAGTTCAGAAAAAAACCAACACGCAGAACCAGACCAGGAGATATGGAACCGCTTCTGGCGGAACAAGAAAGAGATCGACAAAGTTTATCCCTCATCACCCTCGGTACTCAAAACGATAACAACGCAGCTTGATGTAAAAGGAATGAGGATTCTGGAAGTCGGTGCAGGCTCTGGCAGAGACAGTATTGAATTAACTCGCTTGGGAGCTCAGGTGACAGTGCTGGATTTTGCCCAGGAAAGCCTTCAGATTATTGATAAGCTCAAGAAAGAACATAACATCGGTAACGAGCAGCTTTCTCTTGTTAGGGCAGATGCTTTCTCTACCCCCTATCCTGATGGCACCTTCGATTTGGTATTTCATCAAGGTCTTGCCGAGCACTTTCGCAATCCGTATCCTCTTCTTGAGGAAAACTATCGAATCACCAAGCCAGGGGGATATTGTCTTTGCGATGTACCACAAACCTTTCATCTTTATACTGTCATCAAAAAAATTCTGATTGCTATGAACAAATGGTTTGCAGGCTGGGAGACACAAATGACCATGCCGCAACTCAAAAAACTTATGAGCAGATCCGGTTTTGAAATCACCTATGCTTACGGAGACTGGATGCGGCCAAATCTTTTTTATCGCATTCTCAGGGAAGCTTTGCTTAAATATGGAATACAATTGCCAAAATATCCCCTGGAAAATTCTTTCTATGCCAGACTTAAGGACAAGATTCTGGACTCCCTGGCCGATAAAAATCTGGCACACTGGACTCAGCTTTCTATCGGGGTTCTGGGACGTAAACCGCAAAACAAATAATGAGCGGGCGGCATTATTATAACGACAATGCTTTTGAAGCAAAAGCAATCTGCTCTACGAAGGAAATGGCACTTTTTTTGTTGGTAGATTGGGTAAAACGAGATGGTTCTTACCTCCTTTTTATACTTGTATTAGTCAAGTACTACCGCCACAGACGGTAGCTTGATTGAGCGGCAAAGCCGCGAAAGCAAGAAGGCACGATAGTGCCCTTTACTAGACGTCTGGCTCCACCGGCTTAGCCAGTAGTTTCCTGAAAGCCAGAAATGAAGCAGTCAGGAAAAGAATTCTTATGACTGTTTTTCCAATTGAATTCTCCTATATAGTCTACGCAGACAGAGTTTAACCCTTTGAGGAAACTATGGACCAATGCAATAGAAGCATTAACGACACCAGACTGGAAGTCCTGGTTTTTCTGTTCCTGATCGTTCCTTCAATGTTTTTTTCTTTTATCTTTGTTCACCCTGGTTCTTTCAGCTTTCCAGTTATGGCAATTTCAACTATTACCAGAGATTTGGGAATCCTGTTTCTTATCCTCTTTTTTCTCCACCGCAACCGGGAACCTTATAAATCGATTGGACTATCTTTTGAAAAAGGTGGCGATGAATCTTTGATTGGTGCAATGCTTTTCTTCCCAGTTTACTTTTTTGCACTGATGATCCAGCAGATACTGCAGAAATCTGGTTTTTGGATACCGGAGAGAGCGGTTTCTTTTTTAAGTGGTCCCAAAGACTTTGCACAGTTAATCCTGGGTCTGATTCTAATGATGACTGTTGCAATAACAGAAGAGACAATTTTCAGGGGATATCTGATCAAACGGTTTCAGGAGTTTACTGGCAATAAAATGAGCTCACTGTTTTTTTCGACTGCGATTTTTGCCCTGGGTCATGCGTATCAGGGTTTTGCCGGTGTAAGTATCGTATCGGTTCTGGGGTTAGTTTATGGACTTGTATATTTCTGGCGAGGTAATCTGATAGCTCCAATAACCATGCACTTTCTTCAGAATTCATTAGGTCTTCTGGCAAACAGGTAGTTACTGCTCTTATTCCGGCAGAGAACATTTTCCAGCTTGATAAGAATACACCCACTGCCCCCGGAACCAGAAGTATCGCCACTTTTTGATAGATATTTGCAAGACAAGACAGATCATTCCGGGTTCTGCCGATAATATTAATTCAAATTATCTATTGAGCGGTGTTCCCGCCCAGATTCCACCCGCGATTACTTCCTACTCTCATCCGATTTAGATTCAATCTCTTTCACTTCAGAAATAAACTCGCTGATATCTTTAAACTTTCTATATACCGAGGCGAAACGTACGTATGCGACTTCGTCCAGTTGGTAAAGTTCCATCATTACCAGCTTACCAATTTCTGAGCTTGGTATCTCCATCTTGCCCGTCTTTTCAATCTGATTTTCGATATCATCCACAATGCTTTCAATTTTTTTCAGACTGACCGGTCTTTTTTTACATGCAGCAACTATTCCCTGCATGAGTTTCTGTCGATCGTAGGGCTCACGCCTCTGGTCATTTTTAATGATGGTAAGAGAGACATTTTCAATGTATTCATAAGTGGTAAAACGCTGGCCGCAGCGTAAACACTCTCTGCGCCTTCTTACAGCGCGTCCCTCCTTGCTCGACCGTGAATCGACCACCTTATCTTCGCCATGACTACAATAAGGACATCTCATGGGGAAAACTCCTTAAAAAAGGTTTCAACTGATTCAATATTATACAGTTATGATTTTGAATATAGTATAAAAATCAAAGCAGAGCAGGAAGTCGGAACTTTTTTCTGCCAGGAATTACAAATTCCAAATTAAAAGCCGGTAGAGATGTTAATACCGGCAGCCGAAAAATCAGAAGAGAAACTGGGAGTTACCCTAAAGGAGAGATTCTCCTTTTGCCGGGCTTTGTATCTGGTAGAAGCTCTGATGTCCACAATAGAGACGACCCGGTTAATTATCATAGCTCCTATGAAGATTGAGGCTGCAGTGTGAATTTTACGGGAAGCATCCCTGAAATCGTTGTATCTTTTCTTATACTGTTCGTCTGACAATTCATCGTTTTCCCATTTCCAGTTCATGGATTCGCTGGAGTAAACATACCCGTTTTCCCGATTCGACCAGTTATCTGAATTATACGCATGCATATCGGTATATCTACCCACTGCAGTCCAGAACCGTTCATCTTTACCCCTGACATCGACCCCTGCATGTAAGGCAGCATAACCGTGAGCATCATCTTCCAGTTGTCTGGAATACTTTTCCAGAAACACCGCTCCAAAAACCGACAGGACTTCTATACCAAAAAATACCAGTGCAGATTTATTCTTGCCTAAATATTGCTGCCCTATCCCAGGTAAAGCAGCCGATGCCAGCATGGCCAGTCTGGGTGATTTAATCGATCTTTCCAATTGCTCTTGCTGCTCAAATACTGAGATGGTATCGGTAGTCATTTCCACTACCGTTACCTGTGAATTTACAGATAAAGAGAACATTAAGGAAATAAAAAGAAATATTTTAGAGAATTTCAAGATTACACCGCCTGAGATTAAAACCTGAGTACCAGAGCATAACCTGAATAACTATCCCATCCGGAATTAACCTGTTTTTGCTCTATATTGATTCTTTGCCAAAAGCTCTGTTTTCCCAGCATCTCATCATTGTAAGCCTTGGCAGTTATACCTGCATCCACAGCACTGACAATCCGGTCCAATAGGAGCAGAAAGAAAACTTTCTGGGATATATCGTAGAAGTTATTAGCTCTGGAAAACTTGGATTCGAACTCTTTCTGCAATTCTGAAAAGCCGAATCTGGCACTGGATCTGGCACCTATAGTATCCTTGTCTTTTACATAATAGACTAAATAGGCAGTATCAGAGCTATAGTTTTTATATTCATCATTAGAAGGAGTAAGACTGCCAGGAATAAATTTGGGAGTGACATCTTTCCACCCACGGACAAAAGGATTGTCGTTTCCCTGTATGTTTTTGTAGAATTCGTCATCTTTTTCCTGTGCCATCTGATAGAACTGCTCTACTGTGAGATTACCGTTGCCAAAAATGCCGTTATGGACAGTGTCAGAAACGCTTGGTTTAAAGTGGTCGTAATAATATAATTTAAAAGTATCGACACTATAATTAGCATCTGCAAACTGATGAGCTTTTCTCATCTCATTTCTGCCTTTCACAGCCAGAGCAGTACCAGTACCAATAATTGCCAGTTCAGCAGCACCAAAAATCGAAGCTTTTAGTTTGTGGTGCGCGTACAACTGACCAGAACCTGGTAGAAGAAAAGAGAAAAGCATAGCGAGTTTAGGCGAACGATATTGTTTAAGGTTTTGAGCGAAGTTAATCGATTTGATATTTTCTACTTTAACATCTTTGGCTTTAATTACTATTTGCTGGGGCTTGGGGAGAGCCAAGTTAACCGTTTCAGTCTGATCAGACACTGAATCTGCAACCACTTTTTTGTCCTGGGTAACGGAGTCGCTTGCAATGGAACTGGTTTTGGAGGTATCATTAGAATCAGAAGCACTGCTTTGGGGCTTTGCTACGGTTGCAGGTGCAATCAGATACTCCTCTGAGTCATCCAGAATCAATTCCTCATCGCTTTCTATTACCTTATTACCATTCTTAGATTCCGACTCTTTTTTTTGAGAGGAAATCTGCTTATCATCATCTTCAAGAATCAGTTCCTCATCATTTGACTCGATAAGATCTGATGTTTTTTCAGCTTTTTCCTGAGCGGAAAGTGAAGCCAGAGTAATAACCAGGACAGAAAAGAGGAAAATTTTCATAAGACTCCCCGAAAGAATGGGTTACAATCCAAGTACATCATGCATAGAATACAGTCCGGGACTTTTGGTAGCAAGCCATTTAGCGGCAGTTACCGCTCCCTGAGCAAAAGTTTTGCGACTATGAGCCATGTGTCTGAGTTCGAGACGCTCTCCCATGCCGGCAAAAAGAACCGTATGGTCTCCGACGATGTCCCCCCCCCTTACAGCATGCATTCCTATTTCAGAGCAGCTACGGATATTATCTGTAATTCCTTCACGACCATTTTTCACTGCCTGTTCGTAGGTAAGCCCTAAGGATTGGGCAACAATTTCGCCAAGTTTTTTGGCAGTCCCGCTTGGAGAATCTTTTTTAAACCGATGATGAGCTTCGATGATTTCGATGTCAAACTGATCTTTAAGGCATGCGGCTACTTGAGCAGTTAAATGGAAAAGCAGATTCACCCCTAAACTCATATTCGGGCTGACAATCAAAGGAATAGTGAGAGCGGCTTTTTTAGCCAGTTCCAGCTCTGAATCGCCCAGACCAGTAGTCCCTACAACCATTTTAAGTTTTTTCTCGGGAGCCTTTTGCAGAAACATTCTGCTGGAAGGAACCGATGAGAAATCTATAAGCACCGAATCTTTACAATCCAGCGCGTCTAAGGAATCAACCACTTTGAGATTCAGGGGACCTTTTCCCAGAGCAGTACCATAATCTTTTCCAATAGCGGTGTGTCCGGGGTATTCAATGCAACCAGAGAGTATAAGAGAGTTGTCTTCGAGAACGATTTGGGCAATTTCCATTCCCATTCTTCCCAAGGCACCAGCAATGATAATTTTTTGTGCCATTCTACTCTCCTGTATTCAGATTATACTTTTTGAGTACGTTTATAAGTTCCTTTTTATTGCTCTCATTCATAGAAACCAAAGGAAGGCGAAAAGTTCCACCTGATAATCCCATAATGTTCATAGCAGTCTTAACCGGAATGGGATTTGTTTCCAGAAACATTGCTGCGTTAAGAGGAAGAAGTTCTTCGTGAATTTTTAAAGCCAGAGAAAAGTTTCCGGCAAAAAAGGCGTCGATAAGATTGCACATTTTTTCTGGTACTATATTGGCGACTACAGAAATAACTCCTATGCCCCCAACCGAAAGAATAGGCAGGGTGAGCGCATCGTCACCGGAAAGAATCTGAAGTCGATCTTTGCATCTGCTATGTATTTGAGAGATCTGACCCACATTACCACTGGCTTCTTTTACCGCCACAATAGAGGGTATTTCACAGAGCCTTTCAAGAGTTTCCGGCAGCAGATTGGTTCCGGTTCGACCAGGAACATTATAAACCACTATTGGAATATCGACATTGGAAGCGATGCTTTTATAGTGCTGATACAGTCCTTCCTGAGTCGGTCGGTTATAGTAGGGAGTAATGCAAAGGATTGCATCTGCACCGCTTTTCTGGGCATGCCTGGCAGCAGATATGGATTCTGCCGTGTTATTGGACCCTGCACCAGCAATGATTTTAACCCGGCCATTAACCTCGTTTATTACTATATCGATTACCCGATTGTGCTCTTCCCAGCTCAAAGTAGCGGACTCTCCGGTAGTACCACAGGGAACTATACCGGCAACTCCTTTTTCAACCAGGAAATTAACATGTTTGCGGAGTGCTTCTTCATCAATTTCGCCGTTTTGGTCGAAGGGAGTGATTATGGCTACATAACAACCTTTAAAATCCATCAGGGTTTCCTTTCATTGCCATTTAACAGAAAAGATGCCGGAAACCCTTTAACAGGGCCCCGGCATTTTTTAAAAATAACCCGAAGCAAATGACATTCCGCAATTATTTTTCTTCTTTTACAACCCACACCTTCAGTTTGGCACTAACATCCCGGTAAAGGTTGATATCGATGTTATACACACCCAGTTGCTTTATAGGCTCATCCAGAACGACTTGACGCTTCTCGATGCCAAAGCCTTCTTTATTAAGAAACTCGGTAATTTCAGCAGAAGAAACCGATCCGTAGATCTTATCTTCTTCACCCACTTTAACCGATATGGTACAGGGAGTTTGTTCGATTTTCTTGGCCATCTCACGAGCTTCGGCAACCTTTTTAACTTCACGGCGCTCGGTTAAGGCTTTGGCTTCAGCAACTTTCTTTTTGTTTCCTTCAGTTGCAGGGACAGCGATACCCTGGGGAATAAGATAGTTGCGGGCATAACCGTCTTTTACCGGCAACACATCCATGGCTTTTCCCAGTCCCTGATAGTCTTTTATTAAAACGACTTCCATAGCCAGACTGCTCCTCTATAATAAACTTTCTTGTTGTAATAAACTTCAAGAGTCACTCTCTGGGGTGACTATTTACAGCTTAATATTTGTTACTTAATGTTTTCAGCTACAAATGGCAGAAGTCCCAGATGGCGGGCCCGTTTGATTGCGACTGCCAGTTTTCGCTGATTTTTTGATGTTACTCCGGAGAGACGCCGGGGAACAATTTTACCCCGTTCAGTAATGTAACGTGAAATTATCCGGATATCTTTATAATCTGGAGCCACATTATTCTGCTCAAACCAGCAAACCTTTTTAGCCCGTCTTCTACCCCCCTGGGCAAAATCCGGTTTTTCTCTTTTTTCACGATGGTACATAATGCTATTCCTCTTTTTCTTCGTCGATTTGAATTTTATCCTCTTCAGTGGATTTTTCTTTTCTGGCAAATGCCGCTGCTCTGGCAATATCGTTCTTAACATTCCGGACAACGGTAAGATGCCGCAGGACTGCCTCGTTTAATTTGACAAGACGGGTAAGTGCAGAAACCACCTCACCATCACCTTCAAAAAGAAACATGCAGTAATAACCTATTTTCTTTTTTCTTATCTGATAGGCCAGATTTCTTTTTCCCCAGACATCGGTTTTTTCAAAAGTCGAATTACTTTTGAGGAACTCTTCGATCTGTTGCTGTTCTTTTTGAAGAACATCGTCGGGCAATGTCCCATCAAAAACTATCACTGATTCATACGGCTTTTTCAAAGTAACCTCCTTTGGTCAATTGGGCTGCAGACTGCCGCAGTCTGTAGCAGGATTAATTATTAAATCTGTTCATAATCGCATCAATATTGGTTTTAGTAAACTGCATCGATGCCTCGGCTGCTTTTTCAACCGCCCTTTGAACCTCTTTTTCTTCTTGAGCAGAAAAATCACCTAAAACAAAATCAATTATATCAACATCTTGGGGCAACGGCCCAATCCCAACCCTCAATCTGGGAAATTCGCTTCCCACATAAGATATGATTGATTTAAGTCCGTTGTGTCCTCCATGGGTTCCGTTTTTACGCAAACGGATTTTCCCCAAAGGCAAATTAAAATCATCTACCACTACCAGCACAGAGCGGATATCCACCTGAAAATGGCTGATAAGCTTTTTAACTGCTACCCCAGAGCGGTTCATTAGCGTAGTTGGTTTAGCAATAACTACAGTTTTGGAATCTATCGATCCGCAGAAAAAATCGGCTTCAGGAATTTTTCCTTCTTTTTTCAAATCAAAACGGTCAATCAGTCTGTCAGCCACCCTGAATCCGACATTATGTCTTGTAGCTGAATATTGTTTACCAATATTTCCCAGCCCAATTATCAGAAAATCAATCGATTGACACCTGTTTTTTGATAAAAGCCGGGAAAAGAAGGAAAAAATCCCCATTTAATGCAAAAAATCCTACTTTTTAGCTTTTGGTGCTGCTGCAGTTGGAGCGGCCGCCGGTGCTGCTGCGGGAGCTGCAGGTGCTGCTGCTGTTGCGGGTGCGGCTGCAGCTGCTTCCGGTTTAATCTCCTCAGTTTCGCGTGTAGCACGTGTGACTACTGCCAAGACCTCATCTGGAGCTTCTTTAATGACAACATTAGGTATAGAAATATCACGGACATGAATTGAATCACCAATATTAAGATTGGTCACATCAACCACGATTTTTTCCGGAATATCTGCAGGCATACATTCAACTTTCACACTTTGAATGGGATGACCCAAAACACCACCTTCTTTTACTCCGACAGCAAGCCCTACAATCTCCAGACGACAATTCACTGTTATCTTTTCATTCATGTCAACATGAAGAAAATCGATGTGATAAAATTTTTCGTCTTTAAGCACATGCTTTTGAATTTCTCTTATAACCGCAATAGATTTCGATTCACCATTGCCAATGCCTAAATCGATAAGATGGGATTGCTTTTTACCTCGTACAATAGCAGTAAATTCCTTGTGATTCACTTCGATTTTCATGGTATCGAAGTTATGACCGTAATAGATTGCCGGAATCCAACCCTTTGCACGGGCCTTCCGCGTATAGGACTTACCCATGCCTTCGCGCTGGCGGGCAGTCAATTTAATGATGTCCAAAGTAATACCTCCTTGGAAATATAAAGATCTGTTATTACCCCATCAGGAATTCGATTGAAGTGGCTGGGGCGGAAGGATTCGAACCTCCGAATGCGAGGACCAAAACCTCGAGACTTGCCACTTGTCGACGCCCCAGCAATATAGAATCACTGAATATAAATCAGGGAAAATTAAAAGCGGAAAGAAATCTATGCTCCCCAAAATGACTTTTAATCTGCAGCAGTAAGCGATATACCCCTATTCCTCAGTTCTGTTTGAAATGCATCAAGAATTATTTTTTCCATTTTCAGGCGAATCTCTTCGCGAATAGGATGTGCAATGTCCTGAAAAGTTCCTTTGCTAGTTTTACGACTAGGCATAGAAACAAACAGACCATTGGGGCCCTCAATAACCTTGATACCGCGAACTACAAAGCAATTATCAATGGTTATGCTCACAAATGCCCGCAGCTTACTTTCATTAATCAGCGCGATTCTGACTTCTGTGATCTCCACAGTGCCTCCTTAAAAAACTGGAATTGCTGTCAGCACCATTTTTAAACGTTTTCTCGAGAAAAAATAATTAAGTTTTTTTCCGGACGCAAAACAGTTCGTATTTATAATTTGCTCTGAGCTGATTGCCGATGATTGTCACCGTCGACCTTCGACTTATTTCTAATATATTAAGAAGATTCGCAAATACTTGCAGAGATACCCTGTGAAACAATTATTTTACTATTTTTCTCCATGAAAATGAGATTTTATTTCACAGCATAATGGAAAAGATCATGAGTTCTCCAAAAAAAGACCTGCTATCCCTTCAGGAACTCTCTACCGAAGAGATTAAAAGCATTATTGCAGGCGCTATAGAGTTGAAAAAGCAACGTTTAAGCAATACTCCAACTGTTTTGAAAAATAAAACCGGAGTAATGATCTTTGAAAAACCTTCATTACGGACGCGTATCACTTTTGAAACCGCCATCAATGAGCTTGGAGGCCATGCAATAAATCTTGCCTCAGAAATGGTGGGAATGGGTAAAAGAGAAAGTGTTACCGATGTTGCCAGAAATCTGGAAAGAATCGTTCATCTGATCGTTGCCAGAACTTACAGTCACCAGACAGTGGAACTTTTGGCAAAACATAGTTCAATACCCGTTATTAATGCTCTTACCGACAAATTTCATCCTTGTCAGGCTTTGGCATTTGGAATGACTCTCCAGGAGCATCTTAAAAGTAATGAAAAGCCAAGGGTAGCTTTTATTGGAGACAGCAATAATGTATGTAACTCAATAATGCTATTATGCGCAAAACTCGGGTACGACTTCTCGGTAGTCTGCCCTGAGAAATATCGCCCATCAGAAGATCTTTTAAATACCTGTATAGCAATAGCTAAATCAAACGGGAGTGAAATAAAAGTCACTAGTGATATAAAAGGCACCGTTAAAAATGCCACTGTCCTTTATACAGATGTATGGACCAGTATGGGACAGGAGCACGAATCAGAACAACGTCGCTGTGATTTTGCTTCTTTTCAGTTAAATGCTCAGATTTTATCGATTGCCCCTAAAGAAGCGCTGGTATCCCATTGTTTGCCGGCACACCGGGGTGAAGAAATTACCAGTGATGTTCTTGATTCAGAACAGTCGATAGCATTCGATGAAGCTGAAAACCGGCTTCATGTGCAAAAAGCAGTAATTGTACACCTGTTTTCCTGACCTCAAGGGAGCGGATCTATGAGTGAACAAAGAGTTGCATTTGGAATTAAGGCTCTTGACAAAATGATTTCCGGGGGATTTCTCAGAGGCTCTGCAAACCTGCTTGAAGGTGCTCCCGGGACAGGTAAAACCACCCTGGCCATGCAATACATTTACAATGGAATCAAATTGTATGATGAGCCGGGACTGATTATTACCTTCGAAGAATTCCCCCAGCAATACTATCACGATGCAATGCAGTTTGGCTGGGACCTGAAAAAACTGGAAGCGGAAGAAAAACTAAAAGTCATCTTCTCAGATCCACAGACAACACTTGATGAATTTGATAAAATGGACGGTGAATTTGTCTCTCTGGTGGAAAAACTCCAAATTAAGCGGGTAATAATCGATAGTATGACCCATTTCGAATCGCTGGTAAGCGATCAATATGAACTCCGGGAAATTGAAACCCGTCTGATTAATGCCCTAAAAAGAGAAGGTGTCACCAGTATCCTGCTCAGAGAAAACGATAACCTTTTGGGCCAGGTCAGCCATGTTACCAGCAAAGTACCCTTTATCGTAGATTCCTATACTCTTTTAAGATATGTGGAGATCGATAGCGCAATCGAAAAGGCCCTTTGCATTCTGAAAATGCGCGGCAGTGATCACCAGAAAGATATCCGCTGCTTCCGTATTACATCTAAAGGAATCGAAGTAGAATCGAAATTCAGCGGAAGAGAGGGTATTATGAGTGGAATAACTCATTCAACACCCCAGGATGCATTCGTTAATGTATTCGGTAAAAAATAATGAGAATTTTGCCTTTAAGCATGAATATAATTATCCTTTCCGGATATATTATTTTTAGCAGCTGCCTTAATGTTATGGCACTGCTTATCTCTGCATTCTACCAAAAACGGCTTCATCAGCCATCACCAAAGCTGGTGTTTATAATCTCTATTTCCCTTTCTTTACTCTTTATTGTTTCGATCATCTTAGAAAATATGGGAGTAGCTCAATTACAGGTTGCCTCTTCTTTATTATTAACCGGCAGCAGCTTCTCTTCTGCAGTTGGAATTATTAATCTTTTTTTCTCCATGAGGAAAACTAAAAACAGGTAATTATATGATTTCTTTACAGTTTATTTTCCTCTTCGACATCTCCACAATTCTTCTTATGCTGATTTTGGCCTATTTGAGCAAACGTTTAGGTGAAGCAATGAATATAAAATCCTATTATTTGGTGCTTTACTTTACCGCATTTCTGGTTGCCGCAGCAACCGGCATCGATTTTGTTTCAAAAACATTTAGTATTCAGTTACCTCTTTATATTTCCTTGATTATGAGATTTATCTCCAGTATTACAGCATTTCTTATCTGTTTGAAATATTGGCATTGGCTTTTTCCAGAATTTATCAAAAGTTGAGGTGCGATATTTATGGCTAAAAAAATACTAG
>CAYYNL010000093.1:0-18389 GCA_964472925.1 uncultured Fibrobacter sp.
CGCAGTAGATTGACGCGAATAACACGTAATCTATTGCGCATAAAGGCTTCAAGTCCTTTCGGTCTTATCTCCAGTAGATAAAACCTTCAAGAACTTCAAACCTTTCTGCATCAATATCTTACGGTTCTTCATCGTCACCTACTGCGGTTTTTAGGTTTAAAGGAAGTTCTTATTTTGATAATTATGATTGGTTCTTTTTGCATTTCCCTTACAATCTGCCCAATCTCTCCTGAGCATTCTTTGCCCACCAGGACTGTGGATTGCGCTTTATATATTCAACAAATCCATTCTGAGCAACCTGGCGCATGTTTAATTTCGATGCGATTTGCCCAATATTGTAATAAACCATCGGTGGTGCCTGTTTTCTGCTGGCAATGATCTCCAGAAAACGAAGCGCCTCAGCGAGTTCTCCTTTTTGATAAAAAAGGATACTGCTTATCCAAAGCTGCTGATCACTGCAGGATTCTATCCCCTCTTTAACCATCTCTTCTGCTTCCGACAATTGTTTCTGGTACTCCTCTTTATTCAAATTGAATATCTGATAAGATGCCGGAGTATAAATTTCATTCTTACTGGGACCTATCTCATGCTCAAACCACTGCTTGATCTCTTTTTTAAGGATTCTGAATCCTTTATATTCCGAAGTCATCCAGGTAATGTAATCTTTAATCAGTTGCCCCTTTAAAGCTGTACTGGAACGGATATTCTTGTTTTCTGCAAGTTGATTGTAAGTGGTAAGTAAATACCGGCTTTCATCGACATCCAGACGATACTCGATTATTCCAGCTGCAATGGATGCCATGGCGTTATTTCCATAAGCATTAAGCGGGACAATCAGAAAATTGTTTTCCCAGTCATAAAGAGCATTTCCGGCACCTGGGACTATAAGAACCTGTGGCTTGCCAAAAATAGTCACCCTATCATTGTAAAAAATTTTAGGATCAAACTCCAGAATCCGCTCGAAGCACTCGTTTATCGTATGAAACGTTAAACATTTACTTTCTTCTAAAACCAACGGATTACACTCACAGTGACATCGTCTCGAAGACAGTCTTACAAGATCCCTGACCTTTTCCAGCTCTTTTTGTATCTTGCTTTGAATTTCCAGTGGAGAAATTTCCTGATGCTCTTTCTTTATCTGCTTAATCTCTTCTTCAGCTTTCTCTATAGTCTGCTCATAATCAAGAAGCAAATTAAGATTTGCCGTTATCTTGTCACCCGCCTTTTTAATTTCCAGCAAGCCTTCCCGTTCCTTTATGGAACCGAGCAAAGAATTATACCATTGGACCTCTTTCTGAATCTTTTTTTCTCTCTCTACATGAGTACGCTTCTGTTCTACTGTTAAAAACGCACCGCTTGAGATATTTCTTTTTACTCTAAGGCTCTCCAGAGTCATATTGTCCAATTCTTCCAGATGATCTAAAAATTTTATGTACGATCCGCCCGAAGCAGATCTTTCCAGAAGAGATTGCAGCAGTTCCTTTCTTTCCTGTTGCTGTGTTACGATTTCCTGCTCTGTTTTACGGATTCCTATTTTTGCAGTCTCTATTTTCTTTTGCAGTAACTCCTCTTTATCACCCTTGAGAATCTTACAAACAAGAAAAGAGATCCAATTTGACACCGTAAGTATCTGAACCGGAGTTTCCTCAGCAGAACATCCAGTAATTGCAGAAATGCAGCTTTGGGGATCTGGACAAAGCTCAGGTGTAATTCCGAAATCAATCAGATATTGCTCCTTCTTCAGAAACGCCTCAAGATCCTCCCCATTTCTTATCACCTCGCAAACTGCTTCAATAATCATTTCCCAGAATGGACTGTAAATATTGCCAAACAGCACTGCGTTCTCTTTATCCTGTTTTATTTTGCTTATTAGCTCTGCAAACTTCTCTGTATATTTCATTGTCATTCCCGTCCTAACTATTAAATTTTACCGATCTCGTAATATCCACCACTAGAACGGTAATATGAAAAAACCCGTAGAATAAGTGGATATATGAATGAATCCGGTACTGACAGTGAATCCACAGACCGGTATATTCTTTGTGAAGTTACTTTGCACATATTATCCGATAATGAGAAGACTGATTCTGAATGATACGAGCTTAAGTAAAATCTTATTAATTTATCTTTAATAATGAAGCAATCAGTATCATTGACGTTAGACACTGAACCAAAAATCTTTGCAGTAAAAAGGTCTGCCGTTTCGGCTGTATTGTTTGGCTCCTGTTCATGTGCATAAGTGTAAAAACTGAAAGAATCTCCTGGGGTAATCAGATAATACCGGGTACTACCCATAAAAGGACCGGTTGGAACCAGTTCAAGAGTATCTTTTGATGGTGATAGGGTATTATAATAATTAAAAAAAGAGGGCGAGAAATGAAATGGTATCATCTGAGAATCTTCAAGAGGTAATGAAAAAACGATTTTTATGGGAGAATAGGGAGAGATGGTATCTGGGGAACAAAAAGATATTTCCAGTCTTTTAACAGGTGGTTCTGATGGAACAACACAGCTTAGAAACAATGCAGTGACCATTAGTATTTTATTCTTGGTATTCATTCAGAACCGAAACATATTATCAGTTGATCTAACCTTAATCAAACCCGTGTCTAATAATTATAAACCCTTCCCTGCTTATGAGCAACCTTTAATCTGGTTTGCGGAGTTGTAATTGAACTGCAAAAGAAATCTTATCGTCGTCTGCGGACCCACTGCTTCAGGAAAAACTGCCCTGGGAGTGCAAATCGCTATCCATCTTAAGGGAGAAATTATTTCAGCAGACTCACGCCAAGTCTATCGTGGTATGGATATCGGTACCGGAAAAGACCTCAAAGAATACCAGACCCCAAAGGGCTTTGTCCCATATCATCTCATCGATATCGCAAATCCTGCTGAAATTTATACCCTATTTCACTACCAAAACGATTTTTTTCAAGCATTCGATCAGATTGTTTCCAGAAATCATATACCAGTTGTGGTTGGTGGTACTGGTTTATATATAGAAGCGGTTCTTAAAAATTACAACATCCCTACAATTCCGGAAAATGCCTCGTTACGGGCAGAATTAATGAAACAACAGAAAAACGATTTAGAAAAGAAGCTGTTTCAATTAAACAAACCACTCTACGAGAAAACCGACCTTAGCAGTAAAAAACGGATAGTCAGGGCATTGGAAGTGGCTATGAGTGGGCAGTGCCATACCCCAACTCAACATCAAAACCCAAATTTGGCTCCTCTGGTATTGTGTACCAGATGGGAAAGGGGAAAGCTGAGACAACGTATTGATGAAAGACTTGAAGCACGTCTAAAGGAAGGAATGATCGAAGAAGTTAGAAAATTGCTGCATTCAGGAATACCCAGAGAGAGATTTGCATTATTTGGAATGGAATACAAACATATCGCCCTTTTCATCGATGGTAAAGTGGATTATGAAACTATGGTGTCAGGGCTGCGGCAAAACATTCATCAACTGGCTAAACGCCAGGAAACCTGGTTTAGAGGCATGGAAAGAAGAGGAATTGAAGTTAATTGGGTTGAAGAGGCAAGATTGGATATTGCTATGGAAATCATAGAGAGAACAGTATAACCTATATCGAAGTTAATAAGCAAAGGTCCCTGTAACTTCACCATCCATTCGCTTTATCAGATCTTCAAGTTCCCTTTGGGCGTCCAAATTCCCAATAATTCTCCATTACCTTTATATCTGCAGGAGACCACAGTATTTTATCGCAATCTCTGCGAGTAAAAAAACTCACCTGTGCGTGCTCTAAAGCAACCGGTTCACCCTTACTAATATTGCAAATAAAGGGGATCAGCCTGATAAATATCCATGGATAGCGGTATGAAACCGGTTGCAACTGTTTTACAATATTTATCTCAACTGCAAGCTCTTCACGGATTTCACGTATCAGGGCCTGTTCTGCAGTTTCTCCAGAATGGACCTTACCTCCGGGAAACTCCCAGAGACCGGCATTTGACTGATTAACTCCGCGCTGCGCCGCAAGAATCATATCGTCTTTTTCAATTATAGCGCAGACCACAGGAGTTTCTGTACTGTTTTTCACCAGGTATCCCGGTTATAAGTGAATATTTCTCCAGGGGCTGGATAATACACATTCTCAAAACCCTGGCTTCGTATACCGTCTCTAAGCGATAAAGCCTGATCCTGTTCCCCATGCACCAGGAAAATATGTTTTAAGCGTTGAGGAGAGTTAAATCCTACATAATCCAGCAAATTTCGCCTGTCCGCATGAGCACTGAAAGCATCGATCACCTTTACTTTGCTTCTCACCTGGTGTTCTTCGCCAAATATTTTAACCACCCGGTTGCCATCAATGATTTTTCTGGCCAGAGTCTCTTTTGCTGCATAACCAACAAATAGAATTAGATTTCTGGGATTTTCGATGTTATTTCTGAGGTGATGAAGAATTCTGCCCCCCTCGGCCATCCCTGAACCGGAAATAATAACATGGGGATATGCCATAAAATTCAACTTCTTAGATTCCTCTACATCATGGACATAGGTAAGCCTCTGAAATCCGAATGGATCCTTATCATAACTCAGAAAGATACGGTTTGTCTCCCGGTCCAGATATTTGGGATATGACCTGAAAATTTCGGTCGCATCGCAAGCAAGAGGACTGTCCACATAAATCGGAAGATCCGGGATACGGTTCTGGTTAAACAATTTATGCAATACATAAACCATTGTCTGTGTTCTTCCTACCGCAAAGCAAGGAATGATTATCTTCCCTCCTCCTGCTGCTGTTTCCCGTATTGCCTGAGCAACATCTTCTTCCACATTATTATATGTCCCATGTAAACGGTTGCCATAGGTACTTTCCATAACCAGAATATCCAGTTCCCTAAGCACATTGGGATCGTGAGTCAATGGCATGTTGGGCCTTCCTATATCACCGGTAAGCCCCAGTTTATATACCCGCCCCTGCTCATTGATCTCAAAGTGTACACTTGCAGAACCTAAAATATGGCCTGCATCACGAAACATCATCCTGATCCCCTGCCCCAATTCAAACTCATTATCGAAATCAATGGCATGAAAAAGCCCCAGAGTCTTTTCTACATCCGCAATAGTGTATAAAACTGGTAACTCAGCTTGATGACTGCGGCGCCTGATTGCGTTTACAAATTCTAAATCTTTTTCCTGAAGGTATGCAGAATCACGAAGCATTATTTTGCAAAGATCAATTGTGGCAGGAGTGGCATATATCGGTCCTTTATACCCCTTCTTCACCAGATTTGGAAGATTACCGCTATGATCAATATGAGCATGGCTCAGCACTACAGCATCCAGAGCCTGTGGATTAAAAGTAAAATTCTGATTTTTTTCATAAGCTTCCTGACGTCTTCCCTGAAACAAACCACATTCAAAAAGGATTTTCTTTCCATTTACCGAAATAAGCGTATGGGATCCGGTAACAGTCTGAGCTCCTCCACAAAACTGAATCTGCATAAACATGTCCTTGGATAATGGTAACTATATATTGAAGATATTTCCGGTCTCACCGCCTTCAATTGATCTTTCAGATCTTATATCCATATCTATTATAATATGTTTAGGAGAAAAACTCAATCCTTCGCACTGCTCCTAAATCCCCAATGAGGAAACTGTAGCAACATTTGCAGAAAAGTTTTCGCCCGTTTATTGCTCATTATCATTACATCCTTTGCGTTCAAAACTATACCTTTTACAAGTCATCTCTATTTTGTTTTAATCCTGGCACCGTATTGATTGATATTGGCCTATAATTCACTGGCCCACTAAGTATTATTTTAAGCATTCAGGTCGCCTCCTATGTTTTTATCAACGACAAAACAAGTTATGGCGGACTTTTGGTCTTTGGTTAAATTAAGCTGAACAGTACTGATTTTCCTTCTAAGATTCATCTTTTCCCCTGCAAAGGATTAATCATGAATAACCTTCTCTCATTCCCCTCCGATTTTATCTGGGGAGCGGCAACCGCAGCTTATCAGATCGAAGGAGCAGCTTTTGAAGATGGCAGAACCGAATCGATCTGGGATCGCTTTTCCAGAATTCCAGGAAAGGTTCGTAATGCAGATACCGGTGATATCGCTTGCGATCACTATCATCTATGGGAAAAAGATGTTGAACTGATGAAAACTCTGGGACTCAAAGGCTACCGTTTCTCTATCTCCTGGTCAAGAGTTCTTCCTGAAGGCAGAGGAAAAATTAACCCCAGGGGAATCGATTTCTATAGCCGTCTGATAGATAAGCTTTTGAAAAATAACATTGAACCCTTCATCACCCTTTTCCACTGGGATCTTCCCATGGCTCTTCAGGATGCCGGAGGTTGGCTTAACAGAAGAATCGCTGACTGGTTTACAGAATATGCCATTGTAATGTACAAATCTCTGGGTGACCGGGTCCGCTTCTGGAGCACTCATAATGAACCAAATGTCTTTGCCTTGTGCGGATATCTTACAGGTAAACATGCTCCCGGAGTTAAAGATGCTTCCACCTATGCTCAGGTGATTCACCATCTTTTGCTATCTCATGGGGATGCTGTCAGCGCCGGTAGAAGCATTCTGCCCAAAGCCGATTTTGGTATAACTCTGGCATTAGGCATGGACTACCCCGCAACCGATACTCCAGAAGATAAAGCTGCAGTAGATATGGCATGGACCATGGGACCCCGTACCTTTCTTGACCCCATTTTCAAGGGCAGATACCCTTCAATGGAAAACATTCCCCCGTTCAATCCGGTTGTTTTCGATGATGATTTGAAAAGAATCTCCCAACCTCTCGATTACCTTGGAATAAACCATTATTTCAGCAACTGGCTTACCATTCAAAATAATTTGCCTAAAATAACCAATAAGGATCTTCCCAAAACCGACAGAGGTTGGATAATCTATCCAGACGGCTTTAAAGACATATTGCTAAAAGTGACAGATGAATATGGCAAGATGCCAATATATATAATGGAAAACGGAGCTTCATATCCCGACACCGTTTCTGACGATTCAATGGTACACGATCCCCTGCGAGTTGAATATTATCGAAGTTATATCCGGTCATTGCATGAAGCAATCATGCATGGTGTTGATGTAAAGGGGTATTTTGCCTGGTCACTTCTGGACAATTTCGAATGGGAAGAGGGTTACTCTTCACGTTTTGGAATTGTTTACGTAGATTATAAAACACAGAAAAGAATCATTAAAGATTCAGGGAAATTTTACTCAAGGGTGATAAGGGATAATGGCTGCTAAAAAAAAGTCATCCCGAAAAGAAACTTAATCATTTTGTCAGCTAATTTTGCTTATACTGCTTTTTTAAAATCCAGTTCGTGAAGCCAACTCTATTAATAATTTTTTAAAAAGGGAAATATTTAAAGAAAAATGTGTGAACCCGTTTAATCCATAATTTATTAAAGGTTACCAAATTTAGCAATTTTGGTCTTCAGTCTCCACCTTCTGCACGCAGATCTCTTTTATTATATAAAAAAAGAACTAAAGTTTTTCCAAAAAGATGCCGATAAACTGAATAGGGCTTGTTATAGGGAGGTGCAAGATGTCTATAAGCGGTGTTGAAAATTCAGGCCAAATCTATACCGAACAGGCAAAGAGCAGGCAGGCTGAAGAAAAAGCATCCTCTGAGAAACGCGAAGAACAGGTTCGCGAAGATACCCGTCAGCAAGAGAGACGGACTTCAGAACCGGGGCGCGGTGAAAATATGGATATCACCGCCTGAAAAGCCTGAATTTACAAATTAAAACTGGGTGTGGGTGGTGACACATCCAGTTTTTTTATTTATTTAATAAGAGGCTCTCTGGTAAAGGAGAGACCCTGAGATTGTGCAGCATCAAATGCAGCTTCACTGGCAAGTACCACCTGTATTTTTTGTGAAGATTCCAGAATCATCTCTGCGCTTTTCTTGAGCACCTCAGCATTTGCAGCCAGTATTGCATCCCTGAGTTTCTGGCGAAAATCCATGGTATTGCCCAGCAAAAGATCCATTGTTTCGCCAAAACCTTGTTCGTGGGGAGTTCTTGGAGCATCAATTTTCCCTATTGTTCCTATAATACTTTGGTCAACCAAAGATGGTGATATTCCGTAAGCAATTTCTTTGAGCCCGCCCTGAAAATGATCGAATGTACTTTTTAAATTCGGATCTCTGTATGAAGCACATGAAAAAATCGGATTGGAAATAGACATCATGGCCATCCCGCCATAAGCTCCGCCTTCAACTCTAACTTTGTCCCATAAATAACCGGTTGAAAGTAGTCTGGATAGTAAAAACAGATGCCCTGCAGTCTCAGGTTCTATTCTTGGGGTTTTCCAGACCTGTGCTACAAAGTTTACTGCTGAACTGATCTCTATTCCCTTTATGTTGGCAGGTTTTACCTGCACGGTATTATAGGTAACCGGTTTCAGTTCTGCGGCAGGAAGTTTACCGATAAAATCCTGCAGTTGAGTCTTAAGCTGCGACGGATTATCAGATGTTACAGATAGAACACAGCCATTACGGTTAATAATAATTTTGTGCAGTTGTGAAATTGAAGAAATAATCTGATCTATAGAGTCGGTTTTAACCAGATTATCAAGAAACCTTAGCTGTGACAGTCCCCCCAGTTGCTCATCGATGTAACGTGAAGGTAATAGAAAAGATGCAGCATGAGTGACTGCAAACTGATGACCAGCACCAATTATAGACGAATGCAAACCATTGCGTTCTTCCAGAAGTATATCACGAATTTGTTTGCTGTTTTCAAGATCTGGGGATAGCAGCAGATCGCTGATAATATCAAGCATCTCCCCGAAACGTGGCTGCAGAGATTTGCTGTGTATAAAAGCATGAAAGAAAAGATCATTACGTTCAATATGCGTTTTACAGATAACAGAAGAATCGATTCCTCCGGTGGATAATGCAGTTCTGACAGCCATCTTCTCAAACGAATTACCTGCTGCCCCACATCGGGTAATCAGCTCACTATAAATAGGAATATAGGGAAGAAGATTCTGGGG
The DNA here is from genome assembly GCA_964472925.1 of uncultured Fibrobacter sp. Classification (GTDB taxonomy): domain Bacteria; phylum Fibrobacterota; class Chitinivibrionia; order Chitinivibrionales; family Chitinispirillaceae; genus JAAYPC01. The sequence goes on from CAYYNL010000093.1 coordinate 9,007, forward strand.
AACGGCACGAAGATCGAAACCGATATCCAGGTAAACGATCCCGGATGTAAACAGTTGATGATTATATAATTGCACTTCCCCTATGGAAGTTTTTTCTGTAGGTATTTCTCTTTGATACCTGGGAAGATCCGATTTTAACAGTTTGGGTAGAGTTGCCAAAGCTTGCTCTGATGATGGAGTCTTCTGCTGTTCCAATAGCGTAAGGGTCAGAGAATGATACCTCTGTTTCTCAGTGTCAGTGAAGTCTGCGGTTAGCTCGGCAGCATGTTTCTGGGTCTGTTGTTCAAGTTTTTTCCCCATTTCAGAAGAGGCAATTATGGTGGAACGTAACCGATGATTATTATCCAGCAAACGCTTTCTGATAAGCTCTGAGAATAACGGTTCTCCGCCAGCCACCCGCTCCTTTATAAATGAAAGAGGTTTTTCAAAAGCCAGATGAGAACAGGGATCCCCACCGTAAATCCAGGATCGGTAACATCTTTCAGCCAGCCGTAAATTATAGGGGAAATGTCCTCCGGTAACCTCCCGAAGAGAAAACTCCACCTGCCTCAACGCCCCTTCCAGAAGTTCCCTGTCAAGCCCCTTTTCTACCTGTTCTTCCAAGGTCTCAATAATCAGCTTTTCGATTTTGGAAGCATTACCGGGATCACATTTTCGCAGCCCTGCAGCAAAAACCGACTGAATCAAATCCGTGTCAAACCCGGAAATATCATCCAGATCTTCACCCAGGCCGGAATCAACCAGTGCCCGTTTTAAAGGAGAACTTTCTGTGCCCAAAAGATAATGGGTCAGGATTTTTCCGGATAGTGTCACAAAAGGATCTGTAGTATCACCAAAAATCCAGCTCAGAGCAACTGTGGCGGTCCCGTCATCTTCCTTTGGTGCCGGAGCCTCAATTTTCAATTCCCTGGCACTGTCCCAGAGCGGTTGTTTCTTTACCGTTGAATTTATGCGGATCTCAGAGAAATGGGACAGATAATTGTCATCAAGGAATTGAAGCGTTTTATCAGATGGAATATTTCCATAAAGGAAAATAAAAGAGTTTGCAGGATGATAATATGAGGAATGAAACTCTTTAAACTGCCGATAACTCAAGTCGGTTATATGCTCTGGTTCGCCTCCACTCTCAAAAAAATAGGTGGTGTCAGGAAAAAGTGCAGAGAGAGTCTTTCTATCTACGTGGCTTGAAAAATTGGAAAAAACGCCCTTCATTTCATTATACACAATCCCTTTTATTCCTACAGGGCCATTTAAATCTTCTACATCGAAATGCCATCCCTCCTGATAGAAAGTGTTTTCTGTCAGAAGAGGATTAAATACCGCATCACAGTAAACATCAACCAGGTTGAAAAAATCCTTCTCCACCTGTGATGAAACCGGATATACTGTTTTATCGGGATAGGTGAGGGCATTGAGAAAAGTTTGCAATGAACCCTTTAATAACTCCTGAAAAGGATCTTTCAGAGGGAATTTTTTGGAGCCACATAATACCGAATGCTCAAGTATATGCGGAACACCGGTGCTGTTGTAAACAGGAGTGCGAAATGCTATGGAAAAAAGATTATTGGGGTCATCGTTGAAAAGATGCAGCAGTCTGGCTGAGGTTTTCTGATGTTTGAATATATATGCAGTTGAGTGCAATTCGGCAATGGGCTGGACTCTCTCCAGGAGAAAACCCCTGATGACTGAATTTACAAGATAATTTTGTTGAGGGATTGCTTTCCCCATAAAAGATACCCTTTCTATCTCTTTTTCTGATCTAGCTAACTTTGGACTGTTTAGAGGCAAACAACATGCCTGAGAATCAAAATATAATATCACTGGTCATAGTTTACCTAGAAATAAGACCTCACCACCAGATTGATCAAGCTGCCCGGTAAAGGGCATAACTCTTGCAACATCTTCAATAATAATGACTTGGTTATTGTAATAATATTGATGAGGGAATCTTATGGAAACAAATAATGTTATTATGCTGGGAAGTACTCTTCCAGATTTTGGTTTGCCGGACATCGATGGCAATCTGGTTCTTAGTGATCATCTTCTGGGGGCATCAGCAATTCTGGTTACTTTCATTTGCAACCACAGCAGCTACGTTAAGCACATCCGGGAAGTGCTGGTAAAATTGATCAGAGAATTCCAGCAGTATGGAATAAAAGCAGTGGGGATAAATTCAAATGATATCGAAATCTCTCCTGAGGATAGACCTGACCGGATGAAAGAGGATGCACTCACTTTTGGCTATACTTTTCCCTATCTTTTTGATGCCACTCAGCTGGTAGCTAAAAAATTTAAAGTAAACTGCACCCCGGATTTCCTAGTGTACTCAAAGGAGGGCATACTAACCTACCACGGGCAGATGGATGACAGCAGACCGGGTAATGGAATGCCTGTGACCGGAAAAGATCTGCGTAATGCACTTCAGTGCACCCTAAAAGGTGAAAAAATATTAACCATGTACCCTAGCTCAGGAGAAAGTATCATCTGGAAAAAAAAGGATGAATTCATGAATTCCAAATCGATTTTAGACAAATAAAAAAGCTATCCCTGTGCCATTGTCAAACGAATACAAAGGGACAGCCCTCTCATTGTGGTAATTTTATTTCCCTGATTTTCCTTTTTCCAAAACCGGTCATGGACACCTAAATGGTGCCATTCCGAGCAGCCCTTTTGAGCTTATCATTTGCAAAAATGGCTATTTCAACACGTCTGTTCTGCTGACGCCCCGATACTGTACTGTTATCAGCAATCGGTTGACTCTCCCCATATCCGTAAGTTGTTATCCTGGACGGATTCACCCCCTGTGACTTTAACTGATAAGAAACCGATGATGCCCTTTTTTCAGATAAAGTATTGTTGTATCTGTCAGAACCGGTAGAATCAGTATGGCCTTCCACCAGAATGAAAGTATCCTCGTACTTCTGAAGAATTCTGGCAAGGTCGTTTACATTCTGACGAGCATCACTGCGAAGTACATGTGAATTTACATCAAACAAAATTCCTGAATTAAAGGTAATCTTTATTCCCTCTCCTATACGCTCTACTTTTGCATTTCGCAGGTCCTTGCGAATCTCCTCTGCTTGCTTATCCATATACCTGCCAATCGCTGCTCCCGCGGTACCGCCTACTGCCGCACCCACTATTGCACCCACAGCTGTGTTTCCAGCTTTATGGCCCACCAAACCTCCTACAACTGCTCCAATTCCTGCCCCGATTGTGCCACCCTTTGCCATATGGTTCCAACCACAATTACTGATAAGACAACCACAAAGCATGATCACCAGAAATGTATGAAGCTTTCTCATTTTGCCACCTCCATAATTTGCTCAATATTAGTAGTTTATTATAACCTCGATTTGGACGATTGTTTGTATCTGATATAAAAATATAAAAATGGAAATGAAATTTTAATCTAATTTCCGCAGTTGGGGTGGATAGTCGCGTATTTTATTGAATTGATATGTCATGAAGGTGTTACAGGCTTTATCATCGACAGGGTGATAAAATAGAAACACCGGCAATAGCTTAGCAATCAATGGGTTACGTGAATGAGTCACATCCACCTGCGGAATTTAGGTTTAATAAAAGATTTCTGTAAAAAACAGCCTGAGATTTAGAATTTCAGACCAGAAAGCACACCCAAAATCAAAAATCTTAAATTCCAAACAAATTAAAATACCCAAATTCTAAAAAGAATCAAGAATATAAATGGAGAATCCAAAACAGGATAGAGACCTCTTCATGTTCTTTTCTTGTTTGGTTTTTGAATAATTGATTATTGTGATTTGTTTAGGATTTGGTGCCTGTGATTTGGGGAGTATCCGCCTGCCATGGTTCTTATACAATATTGTATTTGTAAAATTAACCAACAATGTTTAGACTGAATAAAAAATAACAAATGAAAAAATATCAATACGGAAGCTTAATACAATCACGTAAAAACACAATTACGATATTCAAGTCATTCTTTTTTTTCTAAAATTCTTTATTTGCCATTCGATCTTTGTTATCCAGTCTTCTCTTCTCTCCTTCATCTCTGGCTTTCAGTAAACCACTGGCTAAGCTGGTGGAGCCAGATGTCGCGTAAAGTCACCATCGTGCCTTTTTTCTTTTCCGGCTCTACCGTTCGATCAAGCCCCTGTGGCGGTTGTACTTGACTACCTTATTTTGTTAACCACAGCTGCTTCATTTCCCGATTTTCTTATTATATAGCACCCCGATGAACTGGATGAGGGTATCATCGGAAATACCGGTATCTTCTGCTCATTAAAATAAAACGATCCGGTCTTTTTTCCCTGAAGATCAAAGATCTCTGTAATACCACGATTATTGCTCTGCCTTAAGTTATAAGTGATGGGTGTAAGGGGCGCTTTTATACCGACCGTTTTCAGCAGTTGCGGAAAATCATTTTTGGGATTAGGGTTTTTTTCTACATAATCGATTAGCCAAGTAAGGGCAGGACGTTTAGTACCATCCTGGTTCATTAAACCGGTACCATTTCTCCAGGTTCTGCCAACAATGTAGCCCCAGTAGGTGATCCCTACAATTTTAGGATGGTTCCAGAACATGGTAAACTGTTCTTCCATAATCCTTTTTTGGTTGGCATCATTGGATTCGCCTATATCGTATTCTGTAATAAAGATTGGGAGTCCGGTATTAGCCAGCTTATCTATATTATTTTTTACAGTGTTGGTAGATATTTTGTAGGCATCATGAGCCTGACATCCAATGGCATCAATAGGCGCTTTGGCTTTTAACATTGCCTCAACCAGCCTGACGGTCCAGTTTACTTCTGCATCATATTCGATGTTATTGTAGTCATTATAAATAAGAATTGCATGTGGCCATCTCTCCCGCGCCATCTTGAAAGAATTGATAATCCAATCGAAACCTGTGGAACCATCACCGCCTAAAGCGTTTTTAAAGGGAGCCGGAGCATGACTGGGATAGGCTTCGTTTACCACATCGATCAATTGAACATTGGGATAACGCGCTGCTACTGAATCGTACCATTCGGTGATTTCCTTCAATTGGTCGCTTGTAGAGAGGCCAGTTAACCAGTTAGGGTATTGGCTACCCCATATAAGCGTGTGAAATTTCCAGAGAATACCATTTTCTTCTGCAAATTTAGCTATGGTGTCTGTACCTTTCCAGCTCATTTTGTTTCGTGTGCCCTCAATTGATGACCACTTGCTTTCGTTTTCACCTGTGATCTGGTTCCAGTATTGAAGAAAATCGGAACGTATCGAATTCCAGGTGGTAATATTACCCAGGAATTTGTTGGCTCCTTTGGCTGGCTGAGCTAAAACAGGAAAATGAGATGACAGCAAAACTACTGCTGAAAGAATCACCCTGCTAATCCATTTGGTGCAGAAAAAATTGGATAACGAATTGGATGTTTTCTGAATATTCATGGCATCTCTCGTGTTAGTGTGTATCTTGAACTGTCCTTTTATTTAAACTTAAGTAATGTAGATTTACTTTGTATCTTAATATATAAAAACTGGAGGTCTTTTTCCTTAAAAAGTCTGGACATGCTTGTCTACACTGACTTAAAGACAGCAATACCTGCCCCTGGATCTGCCCCCACTAAAACCCTCCCAATAGGACTTTGAGAATGTTTAAAGTAGCTGGTAATTGATTTTAGGGTATTGCCATTTTTTAAGGCAAATAGCTGTAGATCGACTTTAAGTTTGATGGCGGTTTCATTATTATTTGTTTCTGTTCTTTTTTTTTGTTTGGAATAACTTGGTTATTGGAATTTGGTTATGAATTGGGGTGGATTTCTCATACATTAAATAAGTATATTTTTCCAAGTTACAAGAAACATGTAATCTTAATTGGGGAAGTTAAAGGAATTTTTCTGTCACACTTTCCGATCATATCAATGTTTTGATATCAGTTTTCTGATTCAGTTTTTATTCCGTTTTTGATGCCAAATTCAATGAACATCCCTTTTAATAAACCTTACCTGGCCGGCAAAGAACTTTATTATATTGGCGAAAGTGTCAAAAACGGGCACCTTTCCGGTAACGGAGTCTTCACCAAAAAATGCCAGGAATTTTTTGAAAACCGATACGGTTTCAAGAAATGTCTTCTTACGACTTCCTGCACTGATGCTCTCGAGATGTGCGCTTTGCTTCTTGATATCAAACCCGGTGATGAGGTTATTGTTCCATCCTATGCTTTTGTTTCTACTGCACTTCCATTTACCCGACAGGGTGCAAAAATCATATTTGCAGACAGTCGCTCCGATCGTCCGGGTGTAGACGAAACCTCTATCGAAGAGCTTATAACTCCAAAGACTAAAGCTATCGTAGTACTGCATTATGCCGGGGTAGCCTCTGATATGGATATTATCATGGAGATTGCCGGGAAATACAACATTTTTGTAGTCGAAGATGCAGCACATGCGATAGAATCCTTTTATAAGGGAAGACCTTTGGGTGGAATAGGACATCTGGGGGCATTTTCATTTCATGAAACTAAAAATATCCAGTGTGGTGAAGGCGGGTTACTGATAATTAATGATGAGCGGTTCACAAAGAGGGCAGAGATAATATGGGAAAAGGGGACTAACAGAGCCGCTTTTTTCAGAGGTGAGATCGACAAATATGGATGGGTGGATACCGGATCATCCTTTCTTCCCTCGGACATGATCGCCGCATTTTTGTATGGCCAACTGGAAAATCTCGATAAAATACAACAGAGGCGGTTATCTATCTGGAACCGTTATTATGATACACTGAAAAAGTATGAGGATTTAGGTATAGTTACTCTTCCGGTGATTCCAAAATTTGCATCCAATAACGGTCATATATTTTATTTACTCTTCTCATCTCTGGGTAGAAGAAGTTACTTTATCCGGAAGATGAAGGAGTGTGGATGCGCCTGTTCATTTCATTACCTTTCGCTTCACAGAAGCGAATACTACCGCAATCTTCATGATGGGCGGGAGTTAGTAAACGCAGACCGTTACATGGATACTCTGGTACGACTTCCAATCTTTTACGATCTTGCGGAAGAGGAATTTGATTACCTGCTGAAGAGACTGGATGAGGTGCTGGGGGAGATGATCGGGGAGAAGTTGGTTATTTAGGGGTGGATGTTGTAAATCGGGTTTATTATAAGGTAAAATAATGAAAAAAATTATTCTGGTTGCCGGTGCAAGGCCAAATTTCATGAAAATTGCTCCGATTTTAAGAGCATTAGAAAAATACCCTCAAGTTCAACCAATACTTGTGCACACAGGCCAACATTATGATGAAAATATGTCTGGTTCATTTTTTAAAGAACTGGGGATAAAGCAACCTGACTACTACTTAAACTGTGGTTCTGGAAGCCATGCAGTTCAAACCGCTACAATAATGGTTAAATTTGAAGAAGTTTGTATAAAGGAGAAACCGGATCTGGTTTTGGTAGTAGGCGATGTTAACTCTACAATTGCAGCGGGTTTAGTTGCCAAGAAGCTTCATGTCAAATTAGCGCATGTTGAGGCAGGGCTTCGTTCTTTTGATCGTGATATGCCTGAAGAGATAAACCGGCTGGCTACAGATGCAATAACCGATATATTCTTTACTACTGAACCAGAAGGTACTCGTAATCTGCTCAAGGAAGGTGTTCCTGAGGAAAAGATTCATTTTGTGGGTCATGTGATGATTGACAACCTGTTTTATCAGTTATCACGGCTACCAGAAATTGAAAAGTCGCTTTCCACCTACACTTTAAAATCTCGTCTTCAAAAGCCATATATTTGCATGACCATGCATCGTCCCTCAAATGTGGACAATAAGGAAACCCTGGCCAGTTTACTTGAAGCTATTCAGAAATTATCAGAGATTGCTCCGGTAATCTTCCCTTGCCATCCAAGGACCAGGAAGCAGATAGATACATTTGGCTTATCAGATTATTTTTCAGCAATCCCTGAACAAGGTACGATATCATCCGGCCTTATTATCCTGGATCCATTAGGATACAATGAATTTTTGTATTTATGGAAAGATGCTGCACTGGTATTAACCGATAGCGGTGGATTACAGGAGGAAACAACTGCATTAAAGATACCATGTATTACGATGCGGGAAAATACGGAGAGGCCGATAACAGCGGAGTGTGGATCTAATAAAATTGCAGGAACAGATACTTGCAAGATTCTTGAACTTGGAAAAAAGGCACTTTCCGAAAAGTGGAAAGATTGTCAGATACCAGAGATGTGGGATGGAAGGGCAAGTGAGAGGATTGTGGTGATGTTGTTAATTGAACATTCAGATTTGGAATGTGTAAGTGATAGTGTGGCAGTGGATGGCACCCTGTTTATAGTTTAGTTTTATACCTCTTCACTGTAAATGACAGAGGTAAAGGATGCCAACGCAGATAGAAATACAAAACCGACTCATTAATATCTAAAACTTTGTTATAGATTCTATATCAACAATATTTGATTAACTGAACAAAATTGTTAGGCTATATATGTTGCCCTAAAGAGCAGCGAATTGTAATCATTGTGGATATTTATCATGGTAAGGTGAGGTCTATCAAAAGGAGAGCTTTTGCAGAGTGCAAAAAGAAGAAAACGTGGAAATCCAATTTATTTAGCATAACGGATAATAGTAAAATACGCGCATTGCATCATTACTGGTTTACAAGGATCACATACAAATTGTTGAACCGTTAAGGTCAAAGGAAAAGTTATTGGAATGAGTTTAACAATTGTTGGAAAAGCTCAAGTGGCTGACGGGTCTAATAAAGTTTATCTATCTCCGTTCAGAACATGAAAGTCAGTCGTATGTGGAAAAGTTCTTTGTACGGTTTCGTAAGGGTTCGAGCGGGTTTTACGTTTCTGGCTCTTGTTTGACATTAATTTCCGTCTTACTTCTGACATTAATGTGTTTGGATATAAATTTCCGTTTTTTTCGTTTTTGATGCCAAATTCAATGAACATTCCTTTTAACAAACCTTATCTGGCCGGCAAAGAACTTTGTTTTATAGGCGAAAGTGTCGTAAACGGTACCTTTCCGGCAACGGAATTTTCACTAGGAAAAATGTCTTCTTATGGCCTCCTACCGAAGTGATTTTTACAACGATAAACATGATTGTTGCACACTGATTATTTCTAACAAATATTCAGAGGCACTGGAAGAAATTTATAAATAAAATGCTGAAAAGATTCCTTTCTCATCCACTGTTAAAAAAACTTCTGGCTTTTTCTTTCGGGACTTGGATTGCATTCCTGTTCGGTTTTATTTCAACTCCAATAACCACCCGTTTGTTCATGCCAGAAGAGATGGGAAAAGCCTCGATGTTCGATTTGGCAATGAATATTATAGCTATTTTTGTAATATTCGGGACAGATCAGGCTTACGTGCGGTTCTATTATCAGGAAG
>CAYYNL010000094.1:0-1060 GCA_964472925.1 uncultured Fibrobacter sp.
TTTAAGGAATAGTGGTCATGGTGACATTTTCATCCCTGGTCAGCAAATTTCACACCCTTCGGGAATTCAGAAAGGCCCGAATCAAGTAATACCGCCACAAAGGTGATAGTACTTGACTCGGACGGCAAAGTCGCGAAAGCAGGAAAACACGATAGTGCCTTTACGAGACATCTGGCTTTACCGGCTTAGCCAGTGGTTTACTGAATGCCAAAAATAAATAACTTGCCACTAAGGAAATCAGAACATAGTTTATGATTGTCCTCTCAGAAATCTCTTTTTTTTAGTTTCATTTTCGCAAATAAGACAATGCCCTGATAATATCACCAAATCATCTTTTAACAAAAGGAGTATTTTCTATGTCAATCACCAACAAAGTAAGTTTTGCACTCAGTGATCAGGAGCTGTCAGAAATCAATGCTGCCCTTGACACACTGTATCGGATATTAACCCCTAAGACCATAGCTTTGACTCCGGAACTGCGTAAGCAATTAGCAAAAATGGGTGATAAAACCATCGCTTTTACAGAAAAGGGAATGGAGCTGGGGAATCAGAATTCCGAATTTGTCCCCTCGTTTGTCGACATGAAGGAGGCCAATGTTGATTTTCAAGCTTTTAAATTATTAAGAATGATCAACCGAAGAATCGATGCGCTGTCACAGTTGCTTGAGGACACCCAAATGCAGTCAGGAAATGAAGTGTATTCGGTCGTATTAAGAATCTATGATCATATAAAGGCTATCGCTAAATCAATTGGATCTATGGAAGCTCAGAAAGCGAAAGATGAACTGAGCGCCAGGTTTCCTGGAAGTTCTTCAAAAATGAAAGCCTTAAAGCAACCATCTGGTACTTAACAAAATCATTGTTATTCAGGCTTCTGTGATACTGGATATATAAAATCATGCTTTTCACGCTTGTTCCCCCAGGGGTGTATCTGAAAACTTTGAAGATTCGCCCATGGGGTTCTTTTTTAAGGAAAGGCAAAGTTTCTCTTTTTCAAGCAACAACTGCCTTGCGCCCCGGCAATGGCGTTATGAACTCCGATAACGCTGTTCTGAACTCC
>CAYYNL010000094.1:1160-18083 GCA_964472925.1 uncultured Fibrobacter sp.
CCGATAACGCTGTTCTGAACTCCGATAACTCTCTATCATGATCAAAATATCGGAGTCTTATGCTCCACTATCGGAGCAAATAACTCCATTAACCGAATAGAATAACGCCCTCGCCTAAGTATCTGTCACCACCAATGGTCTTGCAAACCCCATCACCGAAATTTCCTTACTAGCTGCCAATTTGCAAAATTAAATTACTGCCGTAAAATCCTTTATTCCCATTTATAAGCACACATTTTTGTGTCAATATAAAGTTGCTGCGCAACAGAAAAATTATCACCCCGACATGGTTTGCCTGGTATAAGAGTCCGGCTCTGTACAATCAATCCATTTACATTCTGAATTGCTGTTTAGCTTACCGGATATTTTTTACTTGTTTTAAAGCAGAACAAATGAGTAAATTATTGTTTCCTTGCCGGTCCTATTACTGAACTAAATGTATTTCCGTCCCTTAACCGGCAAAATTTCAGTTGTCTTTCTTTTTTGATTCTCATTACTAAATTTCGTTTTTTATTTCGTTGACAGTTTCTGGCTATTTTCTTCAGTACGGCAGGCTGATATGAGATACAATAACCAAAGGATTCTTGCCCGAAATAAATCTGCAGAGATAATTCTTGCTGCATACAATTCAGGAAAAGATGAACGGACAGTACTCATCAAGACAGTTCTTCCTGAAGAAATTGAACCTATATATGATCGGCTCTGTTATGCCCGTGAACTGCATCATCCAGGTATTCAAAAAGTAGTCGAATTTGGTAAATGTGGCAAACGATCCAGCACCAGACATTATGTAGCCTGTGAGCACACTCCGGGGGTAACCCTCACTCAGCTACTTCAGAAACTCTCATGCTGCAAAAAGAACCTTCCTTTTCCACTTGTACTTCACATATTAAGCGATATCAGCAGAACTGTTGAATATCTTCACAAACACTCCGCATCATTTTTTATTCCTCATGGCAATATCTGTCCGGACAATGTTTTTATCACATTTGATGGCAGAATTCTGATGATTGATAGTGGTTATGCTGACCTGGTCCGATTCAGATATGATGGAAAATCAATTATACCCAATACTTTTACCATCTTTAGTCATGAGGACATTAAAAAAGGAAAATGCTGGAAAAAACGTTACGAAATCTACTCTTTAGGTCTTCTTCTTCTTTGCATGCTTATCGGATATAACCATTTTATGGCTTTTTACAATAAGGATGACACTCACAAGCTTGAGTCACCAAGCCGTTTCTTTCCATCTATTCCTTCAGATCTTAACAGAATTATTGTCCGTTGTATTGGAAACAAAACGTTTGGACGAAATGCCAGATATGGGGATATAGAGGAGTTTATCGGTGATCTGAACGATATTACCACCTCCTGCAATATTCATTACGACAAAGATATAACAGCAATCACTATTTACGCACTTTTTTTTGATTCTGAACAGATTCCCCATCAGCTTCATTGTCTTCTTTGGGAGAGAATGATCGACTACTGCAAAAGGGGTACTGATAATTCAATCAAGCTTCTATTGAATAATACCTTTGGAAAACTGGAAAGTAGCATTTGTTCCATGGAAAGTTCTTTCGAAGTCACCATTCCAGAGCAAATAAACATAGAAGAATCATCTGATAAGATTAATTCGGTCATTAAAAATTGTAAGGAAAACAATTTCATCGTGCCTCCCCCGCCATCGGTGCCAGATTTTGCTTTGTCAGAACACAAAGAAATGACTGAAGTGCAAGACTCAAGTACAATTGCCGGAAAAAAGCTGCAACCCGGTTCAGAAAAGAGCGTTAATGCTTTTTCAAGCATAATTCTTGGAAAAAAATCCGATCTTGCCAGAACAGACAATCATAATAACTGTTTTACAGTTTCTGATCAGGTTAATAACCAGGAATTTTCGTCTGATAAAAACAATGAAAACTATATCTCATTTTCACCTATCCGATTAAAAAAGTTAAATGAGGATACGATAGGGCATCCTTTTTCTAACCTAATATTAAAGGAGAAGCTGCACACATGAGCACTACAACTGCCACTATTTCTAAATCTGAAAAGATTAAAGATGTGCTTAACCGATTTCGTTCAATTTCGCCAGACATATTTGGTGCATCTGTAATAACCATGGAGGGGTTCATGGTTGCCAGTGTTACTCTTTCTGAAATAGACGAAGGGTTGGTTGGAGGGTTGACAGCGGCCATGTTAGGCGTTGGAGAGAGAATAGCCAGCGAGATGATGAACAGCAGAATGAATCAGATATATATAAAAAGTGACAATGGATATATTATTTGTAATAGCATCAACGATGAGACGGTTCTGGTTAGTCTGGTAAATTCCGATGCAAAGCTGGGACTCATTTTCCTGGAAATCAGACGCATTCTTCCCGATCTGGTTAGTCTTATATAAACTAAGCCTTACGATTGTTTCAGTCAGGTATAAATAGTTTTGATTAATCGTTATAAAGCCGGTTTTACCGGATAGAAAAGAATGTCCTCGTAAAAGACCGTCGGTAACAGATCTATTATGTTTGCGGAAATTCTGATATGAACAATATTGCAATTATTATCCTGGTCGTCTGCCTCCTCTTTTTCATCTCCGGATGTCTTCTGGGGATTGCATTGGTTTCCAGTAAACTCAATGAGATTAGGAACCAGTTAAAAAAAAGCAGCCTGATGGCAGATCAGTTCAGAGAAGAATGTAATTGGATAAAAAAAACAAATGATGAAGTGCTTGCAGATTACAAAAATCTCTATACTTACTATAATGACCTGCGAAGGCAGTGCTTTGCACAGCAAAACATCATTATTGCACTTAAGGCAGAAGCAAGGAAGGCAATTGGAAAATCGATTCCCTCTGATACCGAATCGGAAATTTTAACCCTTAAGGAAAAAATCGCGTCTCTGGAAAAGGATGTTGCACACTATCAGAAATACGAGGATTTTTATCAGAAGTACCTTAACCAGATCACAGTCGAAAACAATTTACGTTTCCAGATACAACAATTACAAGATCAGCTTTCGGTTTCTAAAAATGTGTCCTCGATTGATGAGCAGGTCAAACGTTATCCGCTGGAGGTTTCAGTTTGTGAAACTGCAGAGAATATTTCCCAAATGTTTGATTCGGTCATTAAGTTTTTCTGCAGTCAGGTCTTTGAGATTGGATGTGTCATCTCCGATACAATGGGTTTTGTGGTGGCATCCAATTGTGAAAATTCCGAAGAATTAGCCGGAATTTCTGTATTATTTGAGCAATGTGAAGAGTTAATTAAGCGTAACAGTTCATTTAACAGACTTGCAAGACTATGTTTTGTTAATAGTGATAATTTGTATTTAACCGTTTTCCCTCTGATTCTGGATAATAATCTGCGGGTTTTCTGTTCCGGTTTATCCCATAACCCTTTCCCCCACGAATCGGAATTGAATACCATGGTATTACCAATAAAAAATGTAGAGATACAGAGGAGTGTATGAACACAGTAATTTATTCAAAAGAAAAGTGTCTCACCTGTCATCAATGCGAAATGGCCTGTGCTGTCAAGCATTCACTTTCCGGCAATATCTATTCAGCCATTAGTGAACCGATAAATCCACAGAGCAGAATTTTTATTGAAAGTGACCTGTCAGGAAGTTCATCGGTTCCCAACAAATGTCGTCATTGTAATCCTGCCCCCTGCATCAGTTCATGCCCTTCAGGTGCATTGAAAAGAGCAGAAGGAACGGAAGTAGTGCTCTCAGATGAAAACAAATGTATTGGCTGCCGGAATTGTCTGGTAAATTGCCCCTTTGGGGTGATTATTTTCCGCAAAAGTAATAAAAACAAGTCTGGCCGTTCTGTTTCGCTTAAATGTGACGAATGTATCGACAGGCCCTCAGGCTCTTCTGTTCCGGCCTGTGTCGCTGCCTGTAAAACGGGTGCTCTAAAGTATGGTGAAATTGACAATCATATCATGGCAAGGAGAAAAATGTTACTTACAGCCTTGAACAAGCTCAATGAACAAAGTAATACCATTTCTGACCAATTTTCACTTTTTAAAGATCTTTTGAACCGTTGCCATTCTATCGGGAAATGACAGAATTTTTTTTGATTCGGACGATTCAGGTATTAATCAACCAGACCTCTACAACAGGAAATTATTATGAGCCATCAGAAATCATCGTGTAGTGCAACCATTGCCATGCTGAAAAAGGCAGAAAAAGATAATGTTCAGACCGTTTGGGATCGTTATCAGCAACAACTTCCACAATGCAATTATGGGCTCTTGGGAATATGCTGCCGTAATTGCAATATGGGGCCATGCAGAATCGATCCGTTTGGAGAGGGGCCGCAGAAAGGAATCTGCGGAGCCGATGCCGACATTATTGTCGCACGCAACCTGCTGATTAATATTGCCACTGGAGCAGCAGCTCATTCCGATCATGGAAGAGATATTATTCACACTCTTCTGATTGCATCTGAAGAAAATTCTGATTACAAAATAAGAGATGAAAAAAAACTGAGATCACTTGCTCAGGAATGTGAAATACCAGTAGAAAATTTACCAATAAAGAAGGTTGCATCTGAGCTTGCCAACATGCTCTTTGGTGATTTTGGCCGTCAGATACCTGGAGGATTTCCTTTTTTAAAACGGCTCCCGCGCCAGAGACTTGGGATCTGGCAAAAATTATCACTTATCCCAAGAGGGATTGACCGGGAGATAGTGGAATCGATGCATCGCACTCATATCGGAGTAGACAATGATCCAGCATCTATACTTCTTCAAGGAATACGAACCGCTCTTGCTGATGGGTGGGCTGGATCGATGATAGCAACCGAAGTGTCTGATATCCTCTTTGGTACTCCTATGCCTAAAAAGACCAAGGCGAATCTTGGAGTTTTAAAGGAAGAAATGGTTAACATTATTGTCCATGGCCACGAACCGGTTTTATCGGAAATGATCGTGGAAGCTGCAAACGATAATAAACTGATCGAGCTCGCTTTATCAAAAGGAGCAAAAGGAATAAATGTCTGTGGAATGTGCTGTACAGGAAACGAGATCCTGATGCGGCATGGCGTTCCGGTTGCCGGTAATTTTCTGCAGCAGGAACTTGCTGTAATAACCGGTGTAGTGGAAGCAATGGTTGTAGATGTCCAGTGTATATTCCCGTCTCTGGGAAATCTGTCTAAATGTTACCACACAAAATTTATATCTACTTCTGCGAAAGCTCACTTTCCACATGCAATTCATATCGAACTGGAAGAAGAGCATGCTTATCAGACAGCCTGCAGCATTGTAGAATCTGCAGTAAATAATTTCACCAACCGTAAAAAATCAGCAGTATTTATTCCTCCAGAAATCATGGAAGCCAGTGTGGGGTTTTCGGTTGAAGCGATCGCCAGTGCCCTTGGAGGATCTTTTGGTCCTCTCATAGAAGTGATTAAAGCCGGTCATATCAGAGGTATTGCAGCAGTTGTCGGATGCAATAATCCTAAAGTGAAGCATGACTATTCTCATATCCAGTTGATTAAAAAACTGATTAAGAACGATGTACTTGTAGTAACCACTGGTTGTAACGCAATCGCCTGTGCTAAAGCCGGTCTTCTGAATGTCGCTGCAGCCGAAATAGCGGGACAGGGCCTTAAGACAGTATGCAACCAGATCGGAATTCCTCCAGTTTTACACATGGGGAGCTGTGTGGATATAAGCAGGATTCTCAGAGTTGCCGCAGCAATGGCCCAGGCATTAGACTGTGACATTTCAGATCTTCCACTTGCCGCTGCTGCTCCTGAATGGATGAGTCAGAAAGCGGTCAGTATTGCTGCATACGTATTGGGATCAGGTATCTTTACTGTTCTTGGCACTATACCTCCGGTTCTGGGATCAAAACAAGTCACCAATCTTTTGTGTAATAAAATAGAAGAACTTCTTGGAGCAAAATTCGCGGTTGAAGTAGACCCGGAAATATCAGCTTCTTTGATGATAAGCCATATCGAGAATAAAAGGGTTACTCTTCTGGGTGAAACGGTTGCAAAGGAGGATTCAGAGTGCATGTCATTATCATAGGTGCAGGACCGGCAGGAATAACTGCTGCCGGAATGATTACTGATCTTGACAAAACTGTTGAATGTACTGTGCTTAATGCAGAGAATCTGCCTCCATACAGTCCGCCAGTGATGTATGATCATTTCATCAATGGTTTTGACATCTTCTGGAAAGGCAAGACTTTTAATAATTTTGCATTTTTTCCGGATTCTGCAGTAATAAGCATAGATTTTGAACAAAAACAGGTTACAACCGTAAGAAACCGTAAATTTCATTATGATAAATTGATCATTGCATCTGGTTCTTCTGTTCATTCTCCCATTAGAGGGGTGAACATGAGCAATGTTTATAATTTCAAATCTCTTACTGTTGCAACAGAGCTTATCGAACAGGCAAAAAAAGCGGAATCACCCAAAGCTGTGGTCATCGGTGCAGGACTAATTGGAATCGAGATTTCAATGCTTCTTGCTGCTTTAAAGGTCCAGGTAACCTTGCTGGAGAGACAGGATCAGATATTACCTTCGTTGGCAGATCCTGGTATTTCCGACAGGTTACAAAAGATTCTTAGGTTGCATGGAATCAGGGTGATTTCAAATTCTGAGGTGAAAGAATTCAGGGGAAACGTTAAAGCAACAGAAGTTGTAACCAAAAGTGGAGAAGCTTTACAGGGTGATTTTTTCGTTATTGCTACCGGAAACCGCCCGCAGACCGGATTCCTGAATAGCTCTGATATCCGGATTAATCGGGGTATCTGTATTGACCGGTATCTCAGGAGCTCAGTTGATTCTGTTTTTGCAATTGGTGATTGTTCGGAAAGTTCATATGACAATAATTGTCATGATGCAATAAACAATACTTTTTTTAATGCAGTTGAACAGGCAAGGATATGTGCTCACAATGTACTTGGAGATAATATTGAATATGAACCAACCAGTAAAGTGTATTCTGTTAAACATATGAAAGTACCACTTTTCATCGCCGGATCGATGTCCGGCCGAAAAATTATCTATAGCCAGAATAACGAATTGAGAATCGTCTACACTATGGATAACAGGATCGTTGGATTTCAGCTTTTTAACAGCGAAAAGGCGGCCGGAGTGCTGGCATCATTAATGAGATCAAAAAGAGATATCTCTCAATTACTGCCATATCTTGCGTCACCTCATTTAAATCACTCGTACATGTATTAAAGGAGTCACTAATGGAAACTATGACACCCCGTGGATTGGATCTGATGGGTAATCCGGTGGAAGGAAGAAGAGTTCTGGGCGAAATGGTTCCTGTTCAATTATTTAGAGCTTTACGCCTGGTTGGCGTTATGGAAGGGATGAAAGAGATTGCCGGAAGAGGAGCAAATGCCATTATTTACAGGGGTGGGAGGAATCTAGGCCTCAACATTGGTAAAACTATTTCAGATCAGCTCACAGTGCCTCATGATCTTAACAGTTATCTTTCAGGGGTGGTAAACACATGCCAGCATCTGGGAATCGGACTGTTATCAACTGTAGGTGGAAGTTTTGATAGCGGTAAAGTATATCTGCAGGTAGATGAATGTGTCAGTTGTGCAGGAATGCCTGATATAGGTGAAGTGGTATGTCACTTTGAAGGGGGCATGATAGGTGGCATAATTGAGAATTTTATCCATAAGCAGGTACGCTGTAAAGAGATAAAATGCTGGGGCAAAGGAGATGGGGTGTGCTTGTTTGAGGTACTGATATAATCAATATCACAATTTATGACATCCTTTAAATTTTTAAAGATTTGGTGTTTGTTAACGAAATTCCACAGCTGGAAAATAACTCTTATTAAGGAAGATTATGAGAGGCCACAATTAATTGATGAAAATAATGTCGCCTTATAAGCTTCAAGATAGTTGCTATATTTTAATTTGGCCTGATTGTCATTTCCTGTATTTGTTTACAATTTAATAACTGGACATTGAATTTTGTTTAAGATTTGAGCTGACAGCTTTGGGTATTTATTTCGTATTTCGCAACTACTGGAAATTGCTGAGTTTTTGCAATCATTTTTTCAATTTGGAATGGAGATTATTGACATGGCCAGAAAAATCGCGGTTACTGGAAAGGGTGGAGCGGGCAAAACGATGATAACGTCCTGCCTTGCCAGAATTTACGCTGACAGAGGAGAACGTGTTTATGCTATCGATGCTGATCCTAATCCCACACTTGGACAAGCGCTTGGTTTTCCGGAAAAGCTGTTGAATAATATTCAGCCACTGCTTTCTTTAAGAGATCTGATAAAGGAAAGGACCGGTGCAACCGCAGACTCGTTTGGAAGTTACTTTTTACTGAATCCTTATGTTCGAGATATTCCGGAGAAATATTCAGCAACTCACCATTCGATAAGTCTTTTGGTTATGGGTGCCACCCGTGGGGCAAACACTGGTTGTGCCTGTGCCGAAAATTCTCTTGTTAAGGCATTATTGAGGTATATGGTATTGGAAGCTACAGAAACGGTACTTGTAGACATGGTTGCCGGAACAGAACACATCGGAAGGGGGACAGCGGTTTCAGTCGATGCATTTATCACAGTAGTCGAGCCATCTATGCGCAGTATACAAGCTGGCAGATCGATTATTCAATTGTCAAAATCAATTCCCGGGCTTAAAAACTGGATTGTAGGCAATAAGATCAGAAATACCGAAGATGAGCATTTGATTATGAATTCATTTCCACAGGAGAGAATTGCTGGTTTTCTACCGTGGAGAGAAGAAGTCATTTCTGCAGAAAACAGAGGAGAAGGGGTTTACCTGGGTGTTCCAGAGATTGTGCAGAAAATGCAGAGTGTACTAAATACCATTGAAAATGATTAATGAAGAAATCTCATTTTCTCAGGACGATTCTCATTTTTAGAAATAAAGTTCTTCAGGCTGTCCTTTCCTTTCAAATTAATGCTTAAATACCGGTTTGAAACCGGTATGGTAATTGCATATCTCTTGTGCTTCTTGCTCTAAAATAAAACAGACAGATTAACTCATTCACACAAGGATGGCTCTCAATAGAGGCCCAGAACAAGGAGGATACGAGGCATGTATATTATTGAAGTAGCTTCAGAATGTGCTCCAGTTTCTAAAGTCGGTGGATTGGCAGATGTAGTAGGTGGTCTATCTGCAGAGCTTTCCCTGCGAGGTAATGCAGTGGAGATTATTCTTCCCTTCTATGATTGCATGCGTTACGATCAGATCTTCAATCTTACAGTTTCCTACAACTATTTACCTGTACCCTGGTTTGATGGTGCGATTCCATGTGTGGTCTGGTTTGGTCTGGTACATGGCAGAAGGTGTTTTTTTATTGATCCTCAAAGTAAAGATAATTTTTTCAGGAGAAACACTTTTTATGGCTGTAATGACGACACCATGCGCTTTGCTTTTTTCAGTAAAGCCGCCCTGGAGTTTATGCTTCAAACCAACAGACGTCCCGATGTGATCCATTGTCATGATTGGCAAACCGGCCTTTTGCCTGTACTGCTTTTTGAGATTTACAAGTTTCATGGAATGGAAAATCAGAGAGTTTGTTATACTATACATAATTTCAAACATCAGGGTAAGTGTGGAAATGAGATTTTGGCTGCGACCGGTCTCAATCGTCCGGAATACTATTTCGACTATCAGCAGCTTCGTGACAATCACGATCCTTTTGCACTCAATTGCCTCAAAGGCGGGATTGTTTATTCCAATTTTGTGAATACAGTTTCTACTCACCATGCCTGGGAAAGCCGTTTTACCGATTATGGTTTCGGGCTTGTACACACCCTTAATATGCACCAGCATAAAATCGGAGGTATACTTAATGGTATCGATTATAATACCTGGAACCCGGAAATCGATCGGTTTATTCCTTATCAGTACACATTCGCTACACTTGAAAACAAATATAAAAATAAAGAAGCGCTACGTAAGCGGTTCTGGCTTTATCATGATGCCAGACCTATTATTTCCTATGTAGGTCGTTTGGACAATCAGAAAGGGATTGATCTTATTTGCCATACCGCATACTATGCTGTTAATAACGGAGCTCAGTTTGTACTACTTGGTACATGTTCAGACCACCCAATCTACGAGAGATTTCTGTCTCTTAAAAATCAGCTTAATTACAATGTACACTGTCATATAGAGATAGGATTTGACGAGGATCTTTCTCATCTTATATACGCCGGTTCTGACATTATAATTGTGCCCAGTACATATGAGCCATGTGGTCTTTCACAGATGATCGCCATGAAGTACGGTACTATTCCGGTTGTCCGCTCCACTGGTGGTTTGGTTAACAGTGTTTTCGATCGAGATTATTCAGATGTCCCCTGGTATGAACGCAATGGTTATACATTTACCCATGGGGACTGTTGCGGTATAGAATCTGCTTTAAAAAGAGCAGTTGGACTTTACTATGATTATCCAGGTCATTTCCGTTCTCTAATCGAAAATGCAATGAGATATGATTTCTCCTGGAACATACCAGGAAAGCATTATGAGAATGTATTCAACTTTATCAGACATAAATAACATTTACAAGGAGGATGGATGAGACCTGAAATGATGCCGGAGTCAATTGATGGCCTTCCAAACATCTGCGGTTCGGTCGAGATAGATGAGACTGTGAAAGCTGCTGTAAAGAAGAATCATTATCTCAGGGAGAGTACAATTCGGTTTGACAGGATCAGAAGTGCCACAGCAATTGCACTTCACATGCATCAGCCACTGATTCCGGCCGGAGGTAATGACCTGCGTACAGCTCCATTGATAAGTAATCTCCAATACATGATGGAAAATCAGGGAATTGGAGATAATCACAATGCCCCGGTATTTCACTGGTGCTATAAGCGCATGGGTGAATTTGTTCCCATGCTTATAGGAGAAGGCAAAGAACCCAGAGTGATGCTGGAATATTCAGGAACACTGCTTTATGGCTTACGCAAAATGGGGTTACATGACGTATTTGATAATCTTAAGAAAATCACTCTGGATCCTGGATACCGCCGAGCAGTAGAATGGCTTGGATGTCCCTGGGGGCATGCGGTAGCACCTTCTACACCGGTGCAGGATTACAAATATCATGTGCAAGCCTGGCAGCATCACTTCGCGGCCATTTTCGGATTTGAAGCATTGGAGAGAGTTCGGGGATTCTCGCCATCGGAGATGGCATTGCCAAATCATCCGGATACCGCCTATGCATTTGTAAAAACTCTGATAGATTGCGGTTTCAAATGGGTTTTAGTTCAGGAACATACTGTTGAGCTTGCTTCCAATGGTGCTCCCCTGCAAAGTAAACATATTCCTCACAAATTAGTCTGCACCAACTCTTCGGGAGAAAAAGTCAGCATAATTGCCATAATCAAGACACAGGGAAGCGACACAAAGCTTGTGGCACAGATGCAGCCTTATTACGAGGCCAAAAGTCTGTCCAGATGGCAATTGAATGGAAAGCAGATCCCCCCACTGGTCACTCAGATTGCTGATGGAGAAAATGGCGGCGTCATGATGAATGAATTTCCACCGAAATATATAGAGACCGTGCGGGAATCAAGTGGTTCTGATTCACCATTGATTAATGTTACAGAGTACCTTGAGCACCTCTTCGAAATGGGTATAACGGAGTCTGATTTTCCTGTTATTCAACCTTTATTTCAGAAAAAAATCTGGGAACGATTTACTCCTGGAACGGATCCACAGAAACTGGAAAGAGTCATTGAAGAACTTAAAAAACAGGATTATAGGTTCCATATGGATGGAGGAAGCTGGACTAACAATATTTCCTGGGTAAAAGGATATGAGAATGTACTGGACCCCATGCAAAAGCTGAGTGCCTTATTTGATGAGAAAGTGGCAAAAAAGGGTTTTTCTTCAAGCGAGCACCGCTACCGCAATGCACTTTTTCATCTATTGACCTCCCAGACAAGTTGCTACAGGTACTGGGGGCAGGGCCTGTGGACCGATTACGCGCGAGAGATATGCAGAAGAGGTATGGAAATAATTATTAATGATTTTTCCTGAACTTTTTCGACTCTTGACCTATTGCAAAACATTGTCTCTGCCAATATTCTGGCAGAGGCTTTCTTTTTTCAGTGCTTCAGAATTCATTAACTACTCTTCATTTGAACGTCACTTTCATTACTGATCTCAGCGATACTGTCATGCCAGACAAATTCATTGTTGACTTTTTTAACACTCCTTAATTTACCTGTTGAACTGCAGTCGTCTACCCAATCAGTAATCGGATAAATTTATTCCCAAAAAGAATTTTTACGATAAGTGATTTTTCGAAAATTGTAAATGTTCCGGGAAGTATTGCAGGTGTTAGCTGTAACTAATAAAGAGTATGCCTTATTTAATTTTCTAAACTATCGGTTCTGCAGAATTTACAAAAATTCAAAATGCTGAACAAGGAATTTCCAGGGTGTGATCAATATTTGTAACAATCAATTCCCCATCCATAGCTTTCGATCCAGGCTCCTGTACTGGATAGCTTCAGATATATGAGCAGCTTCGATAGTTTCCTTGCCTTCGATATCAGCTACAGTACGAGCTACTTTCAATATTCTATCGTAAGCTCTGGCGGACAGCCCCAGTTTTTCGATAGCATTTTTCAGAAGTTCCTGACAAGTTTCGTTTAATTCACAATATTTTCTTATGTGTCTGGATTCCATGTGTGCATTACAGAAGAGTTTCCTGTCGGATTTAAATCTGTTTAGCTGGATCTCCCTGGCTTGAGAGACCACCTTTCGTAATGATGCGCTGTCCTGTCCGGAAATTTTCTGCGAGAGTTCATCGTAAGTCAGGGCAGGTACCTCCACATGTATATCGATTCTGTCCAAAAGCGGCCCCGATATTCTGGCCATATATTTCTGAATCTGTTCCGGCTTACAGGAACATTTGTGCCGGCTGTCGGTATAATAACCGCACGGACACGGATTTAATGCAACTGCCAACATAAATCTTGCCGGATAAGAGAGCGACATTAGAGCCCTTGAGATAGTTACTTTACCATCTTCCAAGGGCTGGCGCAGGTTTTCCAGCACATTTTTACTGAATTCCGGAAGCTCATCCAGAAATAGCACACCATGATGACTCAGACTGACTTCACCTGGTCTGGGGTAAGAACCACCGCCAATAAGACCTGCATCGGAGATAGTATGATGAGGTGAACGAAAGGGGCGAATCGCCATAAGCGGTGTGTTACTATCTAAAAGACCGGCAACAGAATGAATCTTGGTGGTCTCGAGTGCCTCATCAAGAGACAGATCCGGCAGGATTGTCGGTAACCTTCTTGCCAACATGGTTTTGCCCGATCCAGGCGGACCAACCATAAGAATGTTATGACCACCTGCTGCCGCAACCAGCAGGGCCCGTTTTATGTGCTCCTGCCCTTTAACATCCTTGAAATCTATCGCATAGTGACGAGCCTGATTGAAAAGACCGGATAGATCGGTTGTAAATGGTTCAATATTCAGATCACCGGTAAAAAAATCAAGGGCATCGCTTAAAGTGTGAACCGGATAGATCTTTACCCCTTCGGCAACAGAAGCCTCCATAGCATTTTCAGAGGGCACAACCATTTTTTTGATCCCCATCTCCCTAGCCTTAATAGCCATCGCCAGCACACCCTTCACTGGTTTTATCGTACCATCCAGAGACAATTCCCCAAGAACTATATACTCTTCCAATGGCAAGTTTTTAACCTGACCTGAAGCCATCAACAATCCGATAGCTATAGGAAGATCATAGCCGCTACCCTCTTTTTTCATGTCTGCAGGCGCCATGTTGATAGTTACTTTGCGGTTAGGAAATTCGAATCCGCAATTTTTTATGGCGGACATCACCCGTTCTCTTGACTCACGCACAGCTCCGTCAGGAAGCCCCACGATGGTTAATCCCGGTAGCATATCACTGAGATCAGCCTCTATACCGATCAGAAACGCATCGATACCCAGTACTGCCATAGAATACACTTTGGCTAACATTTTTTTCACCTTCAAAGGATTAAGGTTTTACAAGAGCGGCCCCCAAAAAAATTAAGAACTGAAATTCAGAGAAATGAGAATAAGGAGAAAAGGGCGAAAGAAAAATGAGTCAAGTACTACCGCCACAGGCGGTTGCTTGATCGAGCAGCAAAGCCTCGAAAGCAAGAAGGCACGATAGTGCCTTTACGAGACATCTGGCTCCACTGGCTTAGACATTGGTTTCCTGAAAGCCAGAAATGAAAGAAATATAGATTTTTGAAAAAATAAGATGGTGGATAAAGATGAAAAAATCAGAAAGGAATAGATGATTAGACTTGCCTCCTTTTTGGTTATCTTTCCTTTTATAAATAAAGATTTCATGAATTTTTTCGGCTCATGATTATGAAAGAGTGGCGTTTGGAAAAGCCACCCTTTCTGGTGCAATATTATCGATTCAAGTCTCAGAACTCTTTTAATACAGCATCATCGTCCTGATGAATTACTGGATTAGAATTTCCAGCTTTTTTTAATCCTTGGGCTGGTTTAAACCCTGAATCATTTGTTTTACTTTGATTAGATTTGTTTTTTGCCTGGGACACTGCCGTAGAATCATGATAAGTTACTCTTTTGATGGCAACCCTGTTTCCGGCATTGGTCAGTAAAAACTGGGAAACCATATTCTGAAGTTCTTCGGCCTGTGAACTCAGTTCTTCAGCAGCACTTGCAGATTCTTCACTGTTTGCAGCGTTCTGTTGTGTTACTTTATCCATCTGAGCCACAGCACTATTTATCTGATCAATGCCCTGTGTCTGCTCCTTTGATGCATCAGCAATCTCAGCAATAATACTATCCACTTTAGCATTGCCTTCTGCAATTTCTTCAAAAGACTTTGCCACTTCTTCCGAAATTTTTACACCTTCATCGGCATTCCTTACTGAGTCTTCTATCATATTTGCAGTATTTTTAGCAGCTTCAGCCGATCTTTGTGCCAGATTGCGCACCTCTTCTGCTACCACAGCGAACCCTCTACCTGCTTCCCCAGCACGCGCAGCCTCTACCGCGGCATTTAAAGCCAGCAGATTTGTCTGCATAGCAATCTCATCTATAGTTTTGACAATCTTAGCTGTATGATCCGATGATTCCTTAATCTTATTTATTGATTCACTCATTCGTTCCATCGCTCTTTTACCCTGAGCAGCATTATGGTTTGCTTCACTAGCTAATTTTTTCGCCTTTTCCGCATTTTCTGCATTCTGTTTTGTCATTGATGCCATCTCTTCAAGGCTGCTGGAAATTTCTTCAAGGCTAGAAGCCTGTTGGTTTGCACCCTGAGCCAGTGATTGACTCCCTGCAGATATCTGCTGACTAGCGGAAGCGACCTGTTCAGTTCCCTGGCTAACCTGCTGCAGTGCATCATCGAGATTGTCAATAGTAGTATTACATGCGATTTTCAGTTTTTCCATATCTCCTTTATAATTGCCTTTCACCCTTACAGTCAGATCACGGTCAGCAACCTTTTGCAGAACTTCGTTGGTTTCTTTTATCGGTTCAACAACTGCATCCAGAGTCTTATTGAAACCATCAACCATGTCCTTGTAAGTACCTTTGAACTTTTTAATGTCACCACGCACAGTAAGATGTCCTTCTAATGCTTCAGTAGCTAGCATTATAGTCTCATCGGATACCATTTCCAGACTATTTTTAAGTTGAGTAAAGGCATTACCAGAGATCTTGAGTTTTTCTATCATTTTATTAAAAGCCTGTCCTAAAATTCCTATCTCATCTGCAGAATTTACTGTTACTACATCTGTTTTTATTTCGACTGATTTTGTAAGGTCACCATTTGATCCTGCGACCAAAGAATCGGATAAGCTTACCAGGTCTTCTTCTGCGATTTTTTTGGCAGTATTAACAATTCTATTTACTGGACGAGTAATGGATAGAGTCAATAATACTCCAATAGTAATTCCTATCAGTGTGGCAACAATTACACAAATAATGAGCAAATTACGCATACTTTTATATATTTGATCACTTTCATTGTACATTTGTTCGCCCACTTTTTCCTTCAATCGTGCTAGTTCGTTCATTGCACTGCCTACTACATCTCCTTCCTTACGTGCCCCCACCAGCTTATTCATTATATTTTCATCGACTTTTAGTAATGCCGAACTTTTGATTGTACTTATCAGATCATTTAAGGCTTTGTAATATTCTTCATATGCTGTTTCTGCTTTGTTTACAGCTACCTTTCCTGCTTCAGTAAATGTCGTCTTTTTTGCTTCATAAAGTTCTTCTTTGAGTGTTTTATTATATTCTTCGATTTTTTTCTCATAATTTTCCCTATCAGCTATTGTGGTTGCTAAGATCATATTTCTAACTTCGCGACCCATATATATAAGATTGATATTTGCTTCCTTGGTATGGCTAATTCCAATCAGGTGGTTATTATAAATTGCTTTGATCAAAGAATTTATTTTACCCATGTTATTTATCCCCAGAATACCAATTACCATGGTAATGATGGATACAATCATAAAACCACCTATTAATTTCGGACCTAATTTTATCTTATTCATCATAATAATTTCCCTTTCATAATAGTTTTTCTTTCTGTTGTTCCAATTTTTATATTTTCACATTCCCCTTTTTCATATTATATCCGAACTTTTGTCATTGCACCTCTCTCTTTATAAAGTGATACATCATTTGATTTTTTTAAACAACCTTAATTTCTCGAAATGTCTGGATCCGCTTTCTACCACATCCCATAACTCCTTCAGGTTAAATGGTCTTAACATATAGTAAATAACATTTTTAGATCTAATTAGTTTTTCAAGTTCTCTGGTATTTTCTGATACCGAAATAATAATCGCTGCATCAGGAGATATTTTACCCACAGTTGTAAACAGCTCATTAATCTTATCAATGTCATTATTGCGCAGTTCATA
>CAYYNL010000095.1:0-17971 GCA_964472925.1 uncultured Fibrobacter sp.
ATTTCGATCGCATTGTTTCCAGTTTAGTTTATAAAAACAATATGGAAGCATTAAAAAGCGTATAAAACGCCTAAACACAGGGTACGATTCTGAAAACATAATGTATAACCCTCTGTAGGGCCAATAAAATTAGGCCAATTGCTAAATACTGATTTAAATTCTCAAGAAGAAATAAATGTCAATCAAAGAATGTAAAGTTTTCAAAACAATCTTCTATTTCGGTTAAAAATACACACCCAAAAATCTCATTTTTTAATGTATATATGAAGCAAAAATTGTGCTAAAAAATGGGGAACTGTAAATGGATGCTATAGCAAAAAAAATATTGAGTAATCAAAAGGTTTTTTTTTACGCCTAAGGAGAATGAATGTTCCATTAACTAAGAAGTTTCCTCAGCTTTTCTCCAGTAGTATCTTCTTAAGCTCATTGTAACTGTCGGTATAATAGACAGGGAGCTGACTTTCCCTGATGTCATATCCATAACTGCTCTTGCTGAGAATTATTATAGGTGGGGATTGAATTCTCTTGTAAACAGCTCTCTGTATGTTTCCTGTCACCCACTCCAGATCATCTACGAATACCCGTGGGTTATCCAGACCATATCTCTTAAGAAGCGATTCAGGAATTGACAACCGCTGACAAAGCTCTCCATCCATATACCATCTGATAATCGTCTCTATTCCGGTTTTCTGATAATCGGTAAACAATCGGATAAGAGCATCATGATAACCCCATTTCATGGGATCAATCTGATTTTCCTTAAGCTCTGCTGAAGGTGCTACTTCAAATTGAAAAGATTCATCTGGAATCAAAACCCGTGGAATTACCTCATCTGCAAATACCTCCCTGTTCAGAAATGAAGCCATTTCAAAAATCTCCGTCTTAAGAAGATCTCCCAGAGGAGCAATCGCCCCATTTACATCACCATAGAGTGTGGTATAACCAAGTGCAATCTCCACCTTGTTCCCATTGCAGGTCATTAACCCATTAAGAATTCCCGCTATATTCGATAGAATGCTGGTACCTCTTATCTTTGCCTGTATGTTCTCCCGATTAAGCTCACCAGGGTTAAAACTTTCAAGAAGTCTATTATTGACGGTTACCATCTCTTCTATGGGAATACAATGCATGGTAATACCAAGTTTACTTGTAAGGTTCGCTGCAATTTCTCTGGTGATCTGACTGTTATATCTTGCTGGAAGATTGCAGGCTACTATACGTTTGTTGCCAACTGCCTGATATAAAAGGCTTGCGGTAAGCGCGGAATCTATCCCTCCGCTTACTCCCACAACATAGGGAAATCGGTCATTTCCCATGATCTCATCCATTCCCCGGATTCCTTCTGTAACCGCCAGGTATTTGGCTTTTATGGAAGGCATGGGTTCTTTTTTTACCGGTGTGAGAGCCGTATCAGTGCTGTGTATAAGCAGTTCTTCGGTAAACAGCTCACTACAGGTCCTTACCACTTCCGCCTTTTCATTGTAAATAGTGGAATCACCGTCAAAAACAACAATGTTTTTACCATTATTCTGAACTCCGGTGCAATTTACGTAATAAAAAGGAACGAATCTGCCGGTGTCCCGGTAACTTTCCTGTATCCGGTTATTGCGGGCCCGGTCTTTGCCATAAGTCCATGGGCTGGATGATATGTTGAAGATAAATTGGGCCCCACTCTCAATAAGATACCTGGAAATGTTAAGTGGTCTTCCTTTATACCGGTAATCATTGAACCACAGATCTTCACAGATCTCTACTCCGAAACGGATGCTCTGATTTTCGATTGTGACCTGAAAAGGTTGTAAAAGATCTTCTAACTGTGTACTGGTGTCCTGGGCATATTCTGCAAGGGAGTAAAAATACCGCTCATCATCGAAAATCCGGTAACTGGGAAGAAGTCCCTTGATTACTATACCATCTGGAAGCCCTCCGGAATGGAAAAGTGGTTTACGGTTATAAAATGCAAACCCTGCATTGTATTTTCGTATTCTGCCATCTTTGTTTTTTCTTGATTTGTCGACAAGAATATTCCCATAAATAATGATTATATTTTCAGAAAGTTCACGTATCCGATCATTGAAAGTGGCAAGGTGATTGCACCAGGCATCTTCTGTCCAGCGGTCTGCCAGGAGATAACCTCCGACACACATCTCGGGAAATGCGATAATCTGGCATCCCCTCTGGCGTGCCACATCGATAAAAAACCTCATTATTTCGAAGTTCTTCCATGGTTGCCCTGCAATAACCCGCATCTGAGCAAGTGCTATCTTCATAATAAAATTTCCTGATCTAAATAATTTTACCTATACCTAAAATACTCTAAATTTTCTTTACCAAACAATTAATCCTTAATAAAGCTTAAATTCTCCCATTGGGAGATATGGGGTTTTTAACTCAATTTTTCCTTTGGAACTCAGGAGGTCATCCGATTTACAAAAAAACGGATAATCTGTACATGATCACTAAAGAAGTTGCTCTCCAGTTCCTCAAGGCGATATAACGGACACCAGAGCACCTCATCAGCAATATCACAGGCTGCAATTTCCGGAAGAGTGTTAACTGCAAGCTCAATCAAAAATGCATGTGTTATCACTCTTCCCCTGAGATCTCTTGTCGGATGATCAAATACCCGACTCATCTTGATGCTCCCGGAAAGCTCTTTTTGATCGGTTCCTATACTGGTACTGTTCTTTAATTCCCGTAAAGCAGTATGCTCTATTGTTTCATCTTGTCTTACAAAACCTCCGGGCAATGAATACCTGCCTTTACCGGGATTATTTTTGCGCTTTATTAACAGCACATGTCCCAGGGCCACAAGCACTGTTTCTGCAGTTACAAATACAGGTGATGAAGGCAGTTCCTTCCATTTACTGCGGAAATCCTTTATGAAGCGATACTCTTCAAGCAGTTCCCGGAATTTATCGGTGGTTATCCATCTTTTGAGTTCTTCGTAGACTCCTGAAGCTACAACATCCTTTATGGTGGAGATGGCGCCTTCAAAACAGGCTTCACGGATATAAGTTGAGCTTAATCCGCCGGCCTGATCGGGAAGAATCTCCAGCCTCCATTGCGGAAAATAGCTCAGATAATAGGATGTATCATCCTTAAAATGACCCACGATAGCGATTCTGGAATTTTTACCTGTTATCGATTCAACCAGTTTCAGTACGCGAATCAACCAGTCATTAAAATTATAGGCAGAATCGGCTATAAAGCTGACGGTATAATTAGAAGGGTCTACATCCGGCAGTGATAAACGTATAAACTTTTCTCTGGTACAACTGTCCCATGGATTTCGAATATTCACGGGACAGTTGTGTGAACCTATGATAATTATTACATGTCCGGCAATAGATGCAGCGTGGCGGAACAGTTTTTCATGACCAAGATGGAATGGTTGAAAACGACCAATAAGTACTGCATAGTCAAAATCAGTCACATTTCTCCTCATTTCTGGCTTTCAGGAAACCACTGGCTAAGCCAGTGGAGCCAGATGTCTCGTAAAGGCACTATCGTGCCTTCTTAATTTCGCGGCTATGCCACTCAATCAAGCTACCGCCTATGGCGGTAGTACTTGACTCGTCTTTAATAGAACATTTCTCCTCAGGGGAGATAAAAATACCCTTTTCACTTTTTTGGTTCAAAGCTAAATTTTCATCTCTGCTTTTTTCACTCCTGTTGAGTGCACTTATTAAAGCTTTAAGCGAGGCAAATGCTATATCAGTATCAATACCGATTCCGCTGAAACGCTGACTGCCTGAGCTTTCTATTTGAATGTATGCCACCGCTTTAGCCTCCGAACCTTCTTCGAGACTGTGTTCATGGAATGTTACAATTTTAAATTCTGTTCCGCAAGCATTGAGAGCCTGAGTGAGGGCATCGATAAGACCATTTCCGGAACCTTCGATTTCAAAAGTTCTGTCATATTTGCGAAAACCGGCCTTAATCCTCACCTTTCTGGGGGACTCGTCTTTAACCACACCTGGTTCAACACTGAAACGATCAATTCCGAAAGGCCCCTGCACGTTGATGAATTCCCTATTGATACATTGAAATACTTCATCTTGTGTCATTTCTGTACCCTTATCATCTGTAGCCACCTGAATGACCGCCCCGATTTCGGGATGAAGTTCCTTGGGGATATGTAGACCATAATGCTGCTTCAGAATGAAGGCTGTTCCACCTTTTCCGGATTGGCTGTTGATACGTATTACCGATTCATAATCTCTGCCAATATCTTTGGGGTCGATAGGAAGATAGGGTATGTTCCAGTATCCACCAGTCTCTTTGTATCTGGCCAACCCCTTGCTGATTGCATCCTGGTGTGAGCCTGAGAATGCAGTAAAAACAAGCTCACCTGCGTAAGGATGTCTGGGAGAAACTGTCAGGCCTGTACATTCATTGTAAACCGATTCTATTTTGGAAAGATCCTTAAAGGAAAGACCAGGATCGATTCCCTGTACATAACAGTTCAAGGCAAGAGTTAATATATCCGCATTACCGGTTCGTTCACCATTTCCAAAAAGAGTTCCTTCCACTCTCTGTGCTCCGGCAAGCTGAGCCAGTTCTGCAGCGGCTACTGCACAGCCTCTGTCATTGTGAGTGTGAACGCTCAGAATCACATTCTCCGATGAGTGGATGTTTCTGCTCATATATTCGATCTGATCGGCAAAAACATTAGCAGTACTGACTTCAACAGTTGATGGAAGATTAATGATGATTTTCTGCTGTTCATCTGGAGCCCAGGCTTCTATTACTGCGTTACAAATATCCCTTGCAAAGGAAAGTTCGGTCTGTGAAAAACTTTCCGGAGAATATTCAAGAATGATATTGCAACTGACTTCCGATGCCTTGTCACGTACCATCTTTACACCATCGACAGCCAGAGTTATGATCTGTTGAGGAGTTTTTCCAAATACGATCTCCCGTTGCGCCGGTGATGTCGAATTGTAAAGGTGAACGATACACCTTCTGGCATCACCTATTGCCTGAAATGTCTTTTCGATAAGATGTTTTCTGGCCTGAGTCAAAACCTGTATAGTTACATCCTCAGGAATATACCCTTCGTTGATCAGTGTCCTGGTAAATTCGAAATCGGTTCTTGATGCCGAGGGAAAACTGATTTCGATCTCCTTGAAACCAATCTCCAGAAGCATCTTAAAAAACTTTATCTTTTGAGTTGGGGTCATAGGATTTTTTAAAGCCTGATTTCCATCTCGAAGGTCCACCGAGCACCACACTGGTGCATTCTCTATTCTTTTTGAAGGCCATGATCGCTGATGAAGATTGATTGGTGGCATTGGCTGGTACTTTTTCATGTTTATACCTCCAGTCGGCTAAAAATTATTAAGGCCCGCTTTTTTGAGCGGGCCTTGTAATATGTTTTATTTTCAAATGTTTAGGATTGTCCGCTCGAAAGTCATAGAAATAGGGATAGCAGATGAAGGCTTAGAGCAGGCAGGTAGCAAGAAGCGGTTTGCGTGTTGGTTTTTGCGATGATTCGATTAGCTGATACAATTGTTTTCATAGTTTGATACCTTTATCTGCATTATAATTCCTGCGGAATATGCATGTCAAAGGATTTTTTGGTAACAAAATTCCCTGAATTCTCTTAATCCTACATTGGGGGCTTAAGGATCACATAATGTAACTGTTAACTTTTTTCCATGTTCTATTTCCTTCCTTAATCCTCCTTTGTGGAACAGGGGGCTTTTTGTCAATTTTAAAATCCTATGGTAGTCAATTTATCTTTTTTTATGCAGTAGTATCGACCTGGTTGTGTTTACTGTAGATATTTTACATACAAAGGTGCCTGTTGGCACAGGTCTGCCCTTATGATCTTTCCCATCCCAGCCAATTACCGATACCTTAGATTGATTTGACTGCACAATCGTTCTGATATGTTTTCCTGTGAGATCGAAAACAGCAGCTTCTATTTTCTGATCCGGTTCAGAAATAATGTTTATCTCGGTTGTATGGACAAAGGGGTTGGGACGGACGGAGATTATCATAGAATTTTTATAAATTGACGATTTTATGGATGATACAAATGGTTTACCGGCTGCAAACAGCAGAAGAGGCTTGTCGGCAGCATTGATTCCCAATGCCTGCTGGATGGCTGTGCGTTCAGTGTCATTTAATCCGCCACAATAATGCCCCTGTATATTCATCGAAGTGGCCTGAAGGAGTGCACTTGATCCACAATAACCTGCTTCCAGAAGTCTTTCGCGTGAAGTCGAATCGGCGCAGAAAACAAAGTAAACCGATGCACTCTGTGAAATACGGGGTACAGCACTTCTTAGCTGTGCTCGCCGGTCTTCACTAGTCAATTGTTCGAGACGGTGATCCCTCGTGCTGTCATCACCGGATGACTGTCGTATATGGTACCTGTCCACCGACCCTGATCTGACAATATAAATACGACTTTTAAGATAATACTTCGCATTCCATGAGGCTACGGTTAATCCTGCCTTGGAGCCTATGCTGTGTGGTGTACATCCATATGCGGCCCAGGCAAGCTGTGAGATTTCTTCCAGAGTCAGTTCTTCATTTCTGAATTCATCTCCGAAAACCGGTTCTCGCATGGCATTCTCAAGTATTGTAGTACCGTCAATCGATGGCGCAGGCAGACTGCTGTCAGATGAGACCGCAACCAGATTCGTTTTAAAGCCGCTGGCAGATGACATTTTTCCATAACAGTTGACCAGATGTACATTTGTCGACAGATTCCAGGATTCATTCGCGTTTTCGTATCCACTGTCTTTAGGACAACAGACCGGTTTCTCCGATGTATTCCCCAAAAATGGTACTATTGCCAAATGTGCCCAGTGTAAGGCAGCGCCTGCATCTTCAGCTAATTCTGCCGGATCGGTTGCTATGGCAATTTCAAAGGCCAACTGAGGTTCTGAGAGTTTGTTTCCACTACTATGAAGAATCAGCTTGTGTGAAGCAGGATCGTAGCTGTAAACCCCATCCTGAGTTGCTGCATAAATAAAACGAGAAGTCCCCATCAGTGGCGGTCTCGATGCCGCCCAGAGGGCATTTGCCAATATTTGCTGGTTCAGTGTACCACTGTAACCACCATGAGTTGAAACTCTGGAGTTGAGACATTTTTCTACAGAATGAAGACCAGTCACCGGAGATGGAAGATCGATATCGGATGCTGTAGCTTTTAAAGTGCGGGACCAGCCATTTTTTGCCATCATGGATGTAGCGGCCATTATCATCATTTTACTGAATGAGCGCCGTTTCATGTTAAACCTCCAGAGAGATTGTTTTACACAGCTTCACACTTCTGTAAGGGAAGGACTGATTCTAAAAAATATAAGTTTATTTTGCAGGGCATATAGGTTCAGAATCGATCTGTTTTAAGAAAAAAATCTGATGCAGCAGTGTTGGTTTTTAATAAACATAAGATTTTAATAAAAAGCCGGGAACGCAAATAAATTTCAAATCGCAAGTACCAAATCTTAAACAAATCCCAATTACCAATTATTGAAAACACGAACAAGAAAAAATAGGTGAGTTTCACCTGTTTCGGATTTCGAATTCACTATTGCACTCTTTTCCTGTTTAGAATTTGTGTATTGTAATTTGAAATTTGTTTGGAATTCAAAAGTTGTGATTTTGTGCTTTCTGGTCTGAAATTCAAAATATCACGCTGTTTTTACAGTGATCTTTTGTTAAATTAACCTGGACACTCCTTGATCTTACAAAAAATTAAAATCAACAAATAAAATTGCCCCGAAAGCTTGTTTTCTTGTTCATTTAGACCTGTACTGCCCCAGTGAATTATTTCAATCCATATTCATTCATTTGAGAGTATTTTATTTTAATAATCAAAAGGATTACTAAAATAAGAGAGGTCATAAAAATGCTTTCAGCAAGAGAACTGATTTTTCTTTCTGCAGTCTGCTGTTTTTTTATCACTATAGCAGATTCGCAGCCATCTTATGAAAATTACCAGTTAGTGTGGTCAGATGAATTCGAGGGAAACGGTTTGCCAGATCCCAATAACTGGGGATATGAAAAAGGGTATGTCCGCAATAATGAGCTGCAATATTATACTGAAAAGCGGCTGGAAAATGCCAGAATGGAAAATGGGAATCTTATTATCGAAGCCCGCAGGGACAATTGGAATGGAAACGAATATACTTCTGCGAGTCTGTATACCCGGGGCAAACGAGAATTTCAATACGGTATATTTGAGATCAGGGCTAAAATTGACATCCGTAAAGGTTCGTGGCCGGCATTCTGGACACTGGGAGTTTCTGAAGAATGGCCAAGCAATGGTGAAGTGGATATAATGGAATATTATAGTGGAAAGCTTCATGCGAATGTAGCCTGGGGAACCAACACCCGCTGGGAGGCGAAGTGGGATTCCCAAACCAAAGCCGTCGATGATGAATTTGCCAAAGATTTTCATATCTGGAGGATGCACTGGACCGAAGAGAAGATTGATCTTTATGTAGACGGCTTTTTGCAAAATACCACAGATCTGAGCACAACCATTAATGGAAATCTTGCCAAACTTCGTAACCCCTTTCATCAAAAGGCCTATATAATGATAAATCAGGCTATAGGCAGCAATGGGGGAGATCCCTCAGGCACCGAATTTCCTATTCAGTACATAATCGACTATGTGCGTGTTTACCAGGAAATTGCAGACACCATAGCACCTTCAATAGTGGATGCAGTTGCTTCGAAAGATGGAACAGTTTCTATACTTTTTTCCGAATGTCTGGATAAAAAAAGTGCCGAAACGGTTTCCAATTATTCTGTTGATAACATTAGCGCAACTGTAACTGCCGCAAAACTGCAAAATGATAATCAAACCATTCAACTCACCGTTTCAGGCATATCAAACAGTAAAGAGATTAGTCTGACAGTCAAAAATATCAAAGATGATACAGATCCGGCCAACACTCTTACCCAGGTAACAAAAACGGTTGATATCGGGCCGGAAAGCAAAAAACTTACAGGGGAACTGATTGGCAGTGGTAAACCATACCAGGACAACAGCAGTGTTAATTATAAAGCCGCTGTCGATGGAAACACTTCCACTTACGCAGATTGTTTAGGCGATACGGTATGGGTTGGTTATGATTTCGGGGAAGGAAAAGGGATGATTATTACTGCTGTCCGGTATTATCCCAGAGAAGAATATGAAGAGCGGATTAATGGGCGCAGTTTCGAAATCTCTTCTGATGGTATCAACTGGCAGAAACTGTGTACTATCAGAGAGATTCCTGCAGCAAGAACCTTTAACAGCATGGCAGTGGCTCATTCTGAGCCGGTGCGCTTTGTCAGATATAATGGAACTGGTGGTTATCTGAATGTGAGTGAAATAGAATTTTTTGGTTATCCGGATCAGGGTACCTCAATCTGTCATGGAACAAGAGGATTAAAAAATGGGAACGGAAAGAATTTTATATCTGAAGGACCTGGTCAGTATACTATTTATACAGTTTCCGGGCGCATTGTGGAAAGAAAACTTGTTTCAGGCAAGAGTGCAGAAAGTCTGGTTCATAATCTCAATGGTGGACTTTTCAGAAAATGCATGAATGGAGTTTACCTGATTGAATTAAGATCTGATAAGGGGCAGAAGATGATTTATAAGAAGATTGTGGGTAGATAACCAATTGTAAATAAACTACTCAGATATAAAACCCGCTATATTTTGTGGGAAATTTCTTATAACAGAATGACAAATGAGACCAAATAATCAATATTCCTCATTATTAAATCATCTTCATGCTTAGTAAAATGTCTGAAAATGATTGTCGGTACCATTTACGCAGAATTCGTGCATATATGACTTATTTCAATGCTTACCAGTTGATTCCTCAGAAAAGATGCATTAAAATTATGCAAATCACTTATGTAAAAGTAATTTCCGAGATTTTGTGGACAAAAAGTTAGGCCACACTTAACAAGATAATATTAAATATTGTATGAAGGTGCGAATTTAATCGTAAAATCTACCGTTTACGATTAAAATAAAAAGCTGCATCCAGTAGTCCGCCAATCACTACGCCTTTTCGTTTATCAGAATCATTTACACTAAAAAGCGGGGTCACATAAGGTGATACACCAAGCGAGAACCTGGGCTGTTCTGATGATCGGCTAAATGTGTAGCCGGCAAATCCACCTATAGTTGGACCGAGTGCGAAAAAAGCATGCTTTGCAGTATCCGGTTTGGAATCGTAAGTGTAATCGGGACCGTAATGGAGAGAAAAGCCAAGCATCGGTCCATAGGTGATACCGCTTTTTGCTTCAGAATTTAGATGAGTAAAACGCCATGAAACGGATGGTTCAAACTGGAGCATTTTGAATGCCAATGCAAAAAGTATGGGGCGCATAACCGGCAGATCAATATGCAGTGATGCTTTCTCTGAAAGAGGTGTTTCTGCAAACAGGGAGATATCGGCGGCAATTCCACCTTTTGTACCAGGTTGACTTGCAACACATTTGCGTACATTGTCAAATCTTCCACCCATCCGGACTTTTATACCGATTTGCTTATCTGAATTCGTTGCTGCGTGCAGTGATATTCCAACAGTTGACAATAAAAACATTGTTAACAGCAGTATGTTTTTCATTTCGATTGGCTCCTCATAGTGTGTGATACATCGCTTTATCTTATGATTGATGTTAAAATAATTTCAGGTGATGATAAATTCAAAAAAAGTAAATCCGTGGTGTTATATGATCTCTTATTATCGAATATACACGAATAAGTTTTTTTAGAGCGTTTATAAGAAAAAATTAATCTAAAGAAAAAGTGTGAACTGGTTAAGGATTAATTTGTTAAAAGTTATAGCGCTGTTGGGCAATTATTGGGTGTTGTTTTATTAATATGGATGACAGTTGTTCCGGGTCACAGATTCTACATATTATCTGAGCTGGTTGACATTGTATTACAATGAGCCATTCAGTTTAAAAGAGTATACGAAGAATCAGTTGTGTAGGGTTAACTAAACAAAGGACAATGTGTTGCCTGAAAATCAAATATGAACTGTGTTTACTGCTTCAACAGCTCACAACATATTCTGCTCATAATATCAGGCTCTCCATTAAACTCGAAACGCTGCCAGATCTCTTCCAATACTCTTCTTTCACCACTTTTCCAGGCAGAAACACTCATAGATACCATCAGAAGACGATTTATGTAATCATCCTCGATTGGGCCGCTGGATGGCAGCAGTTCTCTGGAATACTTGTAAAGTGAAGTCATGTCATAGCTGCATAATGCCTCAAAGTAGCTCATCCATCTGCGGTCATCATCATCAAAAGAGATACCCGAAGTTTTCGCAACGATAACTTTCCAGATATCACGCATTTCCGAAACAGAAAGAAAAGGAGCAGTCTTTTCCAGAATCTCAATGATAGTGCCGTAAAGCTGAGTGAATGTGAACTGGTTGCTCGATGCATAGTCGAGAATAGTAACTGCATCGAAACGGTCTTGCGAAACTATTGAAAAAGTGTCTTTTTCGACTGCCAGGTTCATCAGTTCATTATACATTTTCTTTGCATCATTGAATTCAGCCAGATTGTAGAGCTTTGGGATGTTATCTCTGCTATGGAACGCAATAAACCCGGTATCCGATTCCACTATTTTTCTTACCGGTATTATGAAATTTCTCAAGGTGTCTAAAAGCCGGATATCCTTATCGATAAATCGGTATTTCACAGCATTGAGATCAACAAATGGATAGTAATCGGAATTAGGCGGCCAGGCAAACGCATCGATGAGAGGGTTAAAAAATTTCTGCGAAACAAAAGCAGTTGCTTTAAGATCATCGATAGAGTGTATTTCCATTGCTTTAAGGCTTTTGGCTAATGGATAGATCTGAAAGATGTCTCTTTTAATGTTTAAACAATCGCTGTTTTTGGTGGTAGCGATAGTAATGAGGTCTGATCCTGCTATGTACATTACATAATAGGGAAAGTGTTCGCGTAAAGCCTTGAATATGGAGACAAGAATCGAGACATCCGATTCATATTTGTGAAACCATTGAACCAGTATTCCGTCATTGTTGAGGTGATTTTTTATAAGCCCGAAAAACTCCTTTGAAAAAAGGCCTGAAACACCACTTACCCATGGGTTGGAAGGTTCGGAGACGATAATATCGTATTTACGGTTGTGTGCAGAAAAGAATGTTTTGGCATCATCGATATAGATATTGCATCGCTTATCGGTAAATGAGTTGGAGACTTTCTCACCAATGAGCTTTGCTGCTTGTACTATGGCAGGTTCTATCTCGACCACATCTACACTTTTAAGAGTACTGTCATAAAGAAGGTAATGGGATGTCATGCCCGAGCCCAGTCCGATTACGGCTGCAGTTGATCCATTTTCTTTGCAGGCCAGAGGAAGAACCGCAGCTAAAGCCATGGTGTATTCATCACCGCTTATGCCGCCTTTCACATTCACACTGGCATCAGGCTTGCCATTAGTGGTCAATATCAGAGACTCTCCGCTACGAAAAAGAGACACCGATGCAGTTTTACCATCTTTATTAAAAATGACCTTTTTATGCCGGTTGATAGTTCCATTTCGAAATACACCGGAAGCGGTAAGTAAAGGATCGATAGACCCGAACATGACTGTAATCACCACAAAGCACCCACTGACAGGAGCCAGAAATGATCTCATGGAACTGCTCTGCATCTCTTTAAAAGTGTAAAGTATATAAAGGCCGATTCCAATATCGATTATCCCACCTGTAATGATAAGAAGTCGCAATCCCAAAAACGGCATTATAATCCAGGTGGCTACGACTGTTCCCACTATGCTGCCGAATGTATTTACTGAATACACTTTGCCAATAGATTCCTCACCACAGCCTTCTCTGTAAAACAGGTGAACGATTAAAGGCAGGACCATTCCGGAACAGATTGTTGATGGAAGCATAATCAGGAGGCAGATGCTATGGCTGAAAAAGTTAAAAAGAAGATAACCCTGTTCGTTTTCTGACAATGCAGCTATGATAAACTGCATGAAACTGAACATGTGGTTGTAAGTGAAAATGGTAAGGAGTGCAGTTATTCCCATGATCACCTGTGCCATAACAATGGCTGCGGGGATATTTCTTATCTTGTCTATTCTATTGCGAATAAAGAAACTTCCAAGAGCCATTCCGAAGATAAAAGCACTTAACATCAGTTCGAATGAGTGTGTGGAACTTCCTAAAACCAGACTCAGCATGCGAATCCATCCAATCTCATACATAAAGGATGCCACAGCGGTTGCTCCGGAAACTAGCAGAAGTGGCAGATAATTGGATGTAATCAGATTGTTATCGGTTTTTTCAATTACCCTGGTACTATTACTAGACAATTTATCCTTACGACAGAGCACAAAAACCGTGATCCCCACCAGGAGATCAAGAATCCCCCCGGTAATGATAGCACCTTTGAGCCCTATTTTATCCACTATGTAAAATCCACTCAGAAGAACTCCTGCCGATGCCCCCAGGGTGTTAGTGAAATAAAGAAATGAGATCTTGTAGCCGCTACTGCCGCTGAATTTACGGATAAATCCTGCTGCCATCAGGGGAAAGGTCGCTCCCAGAAGAACAGACTGAGGTAAAATTATCAGTGAAGCGGTTATCCATTTATAGCAAATAATAAGAAATGGTGCATTCAGTGCCGGAATCACACGATTATAGGAGATCTGAAGATATTTCAGGAAAAAATCATGAAAAAATAATGCAAAAAGACCTAAAAGTATCTCCACTATTGCATAGGAGACTAAAAGATTTCTGCTTCTTTTTACTCTGGAAGCGGCAAGCCAGGAACCAATAGCCATACCTCCCATATAGATCACCAGCACTATAGTCTGGGAATAGGCGGCATGTCCAAGGAATAGTTTCAGGTAATGGGACCAGATTGATTCATAAATGAGTCCGGCTATGCCAGAGATAAAAAAAAGGCCAAAATAAATCGCAAAATGCATAAAACCTCAGATAAGAAGAATAAAATGCCGCCGTGAAGTTGAACAGATGACAAACACCGCTGGCTTGAAAAACTATGAGTAGTTGAATATACAGTCAGGGTAGGGGGAAAATGAGAAAAAAGAGGTACTCTATTTACTGATTTATTTCGCGGCGGATAAACCGAAAACACAGTCAGAGATTGCAAACGGGTGTAGCTTTGAGATGCTACAAATTACCGATCAGATCCACCATATCACCGGCGGCATTACGCTCTGCCTCTTTTTTTGTTCTGCCGGATTTAGATGATGACTCGATGATACTTTCGTCAGGAAGCTTTGCCCATGCTTTTGTCCAGAAAACCGGTGCATGGACCGGGCCGGTATTCTCTGGTGTCGAGAAACCGAAATCAAGTATATATTTTCGTTTTTTCAAAATGTTTAGTGTCTGCCTTGGATCGGTTCTTGTCTCTGCAGAATAGTAATCCTGGGCCTCTTCTTTGACATGAGAAGAATTGTTTACTGGAATATCTGTACATTCTTTTTTATCATTGCACGCAGCCAGAATCTCGGAAGCGGCGCCATGTTGGGCGGTGGTTTTAACTTTTGATCTATACCAATTGGAAATCTTTTGAACTGAATCAATCTGAAGAATCGCACGGCAGCACCATTCTGCTCCTATAACGCGAAACTCAAATTGAGGAGGTGATATGTGCTGTTTCATACAATATTCAAGTAAAGCGCCCTTGGGATTAGCGGCCTTAAAAGCGTTTGCCTGCTCTTCTGAAATGAATTTTGTTTCACCTATTTCTTGAGAGTCCCTGGAGATACACAGTGCAAGTATTTCCCGTGCAGCCAACTGTTCTGCAACCGATCGTTCTGCTGCCTTTTGTACGCTTTCATATCTGGTATCATTAACTGTCAATTCCATCTTTGCACTATGAAAGCCACCATCGATTCCCCATTGAGTGACAGGTGGGGGAATATTCTGTTTCATACAATATTCTAAAAGTTTACCTTTGGGGTTTTCTGCTTTTACCTGCTCTGCAAGCGCTGCTTCGTCCTGTAAACTTCCGGATTCAGAGGGTTTCAATACCCAAAGAAGATTCGCTTTCTCATCATCTCTTCTGACCACACCCAGATCTACAAGTCTGCAGACAAGTTTTTCAATGTTTTCAGCCTTAACCCTGCCACTAAACCACATATCGGCAATCTTGCTTCCCTTTAAAGGAATGGATGATGGAGGACCAAGAATGGCTCTGATTCTTTGCAGATCTTTTTGCTGCGGTAATTCAAATACTTCACTATAATCAGAAGATCGATTTTTCCTGAATGTTCTTTCCACCACCAGACCATCAAAACCACTGATACAATCTTTGCAAATCAAAGATTTTATCAGACTCTCCCTGGCTTCTTTTGAGCCATGAACCAACA
This sequence comes from uncultured Fibrobacter sp., assembly GCA_964472925.1. Classification (GTDB taxonomy): domain Bacteria; phylum Fibrobacterota; class Chitinivibrionia; order Chitinivibrionales; family Chitinispirillaceae; genus JAAYPC01. The sequence goes on from CAYYNL010000095.1 coordinate 15,368, forward strand.
AAACAGTACGGGGTCGCAGAGAGTCAATAAATCCGGCCATCTCCATCCGGTCAGCATGAGCGGAGAGGCCAAATATCTGTACAGATGCTTTAACCGGAATCTCTTCATCATTAAGAATGATTCTCCGGTTTTCCGGTTTTTCTGATGCCAAATTAAGCAATTTGTGTCCTGGGGATTCTTCATCCTGATAACCGGTCAGAAGAATTGCATCGTGTTCATTTTTAAGAATACTGGCAGCATAAAAAAGCGATGCGCCGCCATTGAGCATTCCGCTGGAAGCTACTATTATGCAAGGGCCACCCTGAAGAATCTTGCTACGCTGGGATTGGTTCTCCACAGGGTTGATCCAATCTCCCCAGAACGGATGACACTGGGAGCGTATTTCATGGGCAAGCGATTTGGTTACATACCTTTCATAACCGGAATAGATGTTGCAGACCGCTTTTACCATTCCATCAACGTAAACTGGAAGGGGATTCAGTCTTCCATCACGCATTGCTTTCTTTAAAATAAGAAGTATCTCCTGTGCCCGGCCAATGGCGAATGTTGGCACCAGAACTTTCCCTTCACCTTCAATAATATTCTTTACCTGTTGGATAAAGCGGGTTTCTGCAGCAGAACGTTCTTCGTGGAGCCGTTCACCATAGGTCGATTCCGATATTAACAGATCAATTGGCATGGACGGCTTATGAGCAGTGCCGACAGTACGTTGCGAGCCGATACTATAGTCCCCGCTTATCAGGATATTACCCTCCGGAGTGGCAATATGGATCATTGCTGCACCAAGGATATGTCCGGCCTGATAAAAGGTAATGGTCAGATCATCGATTACCCGGGGCTCATTAAATTGTATTGGAACCAAATTCTCCATAACCCGTTTTACCTGTGCATCATTGTACAAAGGCACATCGGCTTCACGCTCCGGACTGTTCATTATTTTCAGTGAATCACGAAATAGAATGTCAACCAGCTCTATTGTGGGTGGGGTAGCAAGTATTGGCACATGTGGAAAATACTCTGAGAGCACAGGAAGAGCACCGGAATGATCGGTGTGTGCATGAGTAAGAAGTATACATGATGGATTTTTACCGTTAAGAACTGATAAATCCGGTAAAGGCGATTTATACTCTCCGGGCCTTGTGCCGCAATCGATTACCAGCGATGATGTAGATGTCTCGAGCAGAATACAAGATGCACCGATTGAGGTGGCGCCTCCAGCGCAGGTAACTTTCAAGTTTATTGTCTCCTGTATTTAACCTGTTGTCCTCTTTTTAAAGGACAATGCGATTTATTTCTATTCTAAAGAATCGTTTGAATAAGGTTTAAAATTAATCTGTGAATAGGAGCATAACAACATTTTGGGTACAAGGGCGAGCAATGTGGAGCAAAACCGGTTTGAATAATGCACGAAATCCGCCACCACAGTAATAGCCGCTTCTTACGCTTCGCTTCTGGTGGCCGGATTCCGGGAAATAGTCCTTTCAGCTACTCAGGCCTTCTGTAACTCATTTTCTTCAGTTACTTCCAATGGCTCATCAGTGGTGTCGTTGCGGGCGATTCTTACACGCTGGATGCTTTCGGTTTTTTCGATGAGGCCATTTATCAGGGAGATCGCCTCATCATATTGACCGGGATTATCCTCGGCTTCCATATTAAGTCGTGTAAACAGTTTTTCATTAATCTGTTCTATCAAGTTATCTGCTGCTACCCTTAAATTAGGAATGTCCTTTTTATTCAGATTTTTTTCAACGATTTTATTCTGAAAATTCAGAAATTCGCTTTCCGCTTTTTTCAGGTTGCTGTAGATAGTCTCAAGAGAATTATTTTGAAACGATCCAACTTTCTCATCGAACTTTTTAAACAAGTTTGACAACTGATTTGATTCATCACTGGCTCCACGTTTCAATTTCCGGCCATTATTTGTGATAATTTCGTATAAGTCCTTTGCAGACTGTTGCACCTGTGGATCATAATAACATAACATATCGGATTCCAGTCTCAGAACAATGGCAAGGTAGAGCGCATCCCGGTTTTCATCGGCAGCATAAGCCTTCATTGTAAACTCGTTTCTGCGCATTTTGGTTATTGCATCATTCAATTTAGTGAGAGCTTCTTCGCTTTTCTGAAGGGTTGTTTTAAGTGCTTCAGACGGAGTTGATTTATCCTTTACAATGGTCAGCACTTTGGATGTCATTGCAGCAAGAGTTATACCGTATTTGTTAAAAAGTCTTTTGGTAATTCTTTTGATCATAAAAAACCTCCCATGTAAGAAAAACAGATATGAGTGACAAAATGCGACTGAAGCGAAGCGTAATATGTCGCATGTTTAATAGAGTTTACTCAATCAATATAGGTAAGGTTTGTAGTTAATACAACACAAAAATCAAACAAAACAGAAGTTCGGAGGTTCAGTGGTAAGATAGCAGCTAATTTCGGGTGATGCAAGGCGTATACAATATGAATTAACATGTGCTATCAAGGTCTGAAGGGCGTGTATAGTCTGAAGTAACATGCAGCACCAGATCTGCATGGTATACACGTCTGAATTAACATGTGGTATCAGAGTCTGATGGCATACACAGCCTGAAGTAATATGTAACATCA
>CAYYNL010000096.1:0-17784 GCA_964472925.1 uncultured Fibrobacter sp.
ACCTGGGGTACAGATAACTACTGGACTTCAAATGGAACAACTTTGGTTTCATGGCCTGGTGCCGGGAAGTCCGCAACATTTGCCGGCAGCGATGGAGAGTGGACAATCAATGTAAATGGAACTCAAAACGTTGACAGTATAGCATTCCTGAACGATGGATATACTATAACTGGAGGTACATCATTGAATTTCAGTACAAAATCAGGTGTTTTTGTCAATGATGGAAAAACCGGCAATATAAATTCCGTAATTACGGGCTCACCCGGACTCTCAAAATATGGTAACGGGACTTTAGTTTTAGGTGGATCAAATACCTTTTCCGGTCCGGTAACCATTAATTCTGGGAAAATTTCCACCATTTATCTGAATAACGGAGGAAGTAGCAGTAATATCGGTTCCTCCTCGAACAGTGCATCAAATCTGGTATTTAACGGAGGAACACTAAAGTATAGCGGAGTATTTCAGTATTGTGATCGACTATTTACTTTAGGCACTAATGGCGGAACTATAGATGGATCAGGTATTGGACAATTGGTCTTTTATAACACTGGTACTATGGGATTTATTGGAAGCGGTGCACGCACACTGACTCTGACTGGAAGCTGTATTGGAAATTTTCTTGCAATGGTTATAAGTGATAACGGAGGTGCTACATCTATAACCAAATCCGGCTCAGGATTATGGATATTAAATGGAAACAACACTGCTACCGGTACTGTGAACATTACTGATGGCACCCTTCAGATAGGAAGCGGCGAAACCTCGGGAAGTATAAACGGCCCTGTTATAAATAATGGAACTCTGATATTTAACAGATCCAATTCTTTTACATTTAATCAGATTATCTCCGGAAACGGTGATCTTGTAAAGGAAGGAAATGGAACGTTGACTCTTTCCGGGTTAAATACCTATGGGGGATCCACTTCTATCAATACCGGAACTTTACAGCTTGGTGCTGCAAATGTAATTCCTGATGGCTCCGCCAAAGGAGATGTATTTGTATATGGAGTTTTTGATCTTAATTCCTATAGCGAAACAATCAATGGGCTCAGTGGAAATGGTATCGTTAATAACAGCACAGCTGGATCTCCTGTTATCACTATTGGTGCTAATAATGCTAATTCCACCTTTAGTGGATCAATCAAAAACAGTGCAGGTACTCTGGGATTAATTAAAACCGGTTCAGGAGAAATTATCTTTACTGGTAACAATACCTATAGCGGCCCGACAACCGTATCTGGTGGAGATTTGAAAATTAACGGATCGACTTCCTCTTCAAGTGCATTTACCGTCCAGTCAGGCGCAAAAATCAGCGGAAACGGTATTATTGGCGGCCAGGTAACTATCAATGATGGAGGAGAAATCAGCCCCGGTAACAACTCGGTTGGAAAATTGACTACCGGCAGCTTGATTTTAAACAATTCTTCAATTCTTAATTTCGACCTGGGAACCAGTTCCGATCAGATAATTGTAAACGGAAATCTGAAGCTGGATGGAATCTTGAACATTACGAATGCAGGTGGATTCGATGTTGGAGATTATACCATAATAACTTTTACAGGATCTCTTGAAAGTAATGTACTTAGTATAGGAACAACTCCTCTGAACTCATATAACTACAGTATTGAAGAGTCTTCCACAAAAGTAATATTGCATGTAATGCCAAAGGAAGAGTTGCTGCCTCTGACGGTAGTAAAATCTGCTTCGGTCTGTTCAGTTTACACAGAAAAATGGACACTCCTGTTTGATAACAATAATGGTGGAGGAATAATAACACTTACAGACAGTATCCATGGATTGGATCATGGTCAGGGGAATCAGATTGGCGCTTCACAGAATCTTTTCTTTCTGGATTATAACGGAATCAGTTCAAAACAGAATGGGTCCTGGTCTGTTAAGGAGATCGGATCATTCCGGACCATAATAAGCCAGAACGGGACATTAGGTGCAGGAATTCTCTATAATAATGATTACACAATTTATGGTTCAGGCAAGATTTTCATCAAATCAACAATCAGTAATTCCGGAAGCGATGTATCTGGAAAGACTTTACGGTTAGGCTGTGAGAGAAACCCGGTTACCACAATGGCTGTTTATACCGGTAAAGATGATGCAAACCAGTCACCCTATGTACTTCTAAGTTCAAACGCTTCACTGCAAAATGATATTCTGTTATGCATAAAAGATTTATGGGCAACTTCAGTGGCTATTCCAAACAGTGCTACAGGATTTTATTACAATGCATCAAGTGGATACGCAGGATACGAATGCAACAACTTCAGTTTGGGTTCAGGACAAAGGCAATCCTGGGAGTTCATGGTCGATTTTATTCATCAGAACTGGAATGATACAACCGGAATTGGTATTTATGCTGATGATTACCGCAAACCGGACAGCCTTGTTTATCTTACCGGAACACCAGCGATGCAAAAGGATTGGGAACAGCATCTTTATGGTCATTGGAAATTTGATGAAACCGCGGCCACTATCATTGCCAGTGATGCTTCCGGTAATAACCGTCATGGTGTAATAAGTGGTGGAAGCTGGACCAGCGGAAGACTCGATGGGGCAATACAGTTAAATGGATCTCAAAATATTTCTATAATTAACAATGCAGAATTTGACGGTAATACTAAATTCACGATTATGGCCTGGATAAAACCATCTACAGTAATTTCTTCAAGTTCTGCTATTATTGAAAAGCATAACGGAGCTCTGGGATGGAAATTCAGTGGTGATGAGTTAGGAAGACTGTCTTTGACTCTAAATGGAACATCGCTGTCAGGAACTACTGCCACAATTGGCACAGGTGTATGGCATCATGTGGCTGTCAGTTGGAATACTGCAGGGTCGGTAATCTTTTATGTGGATGGGAATGTTGACAGGATACTCTCAGGAAGTTTTCCAGTAACCAATAACAGTGAAAATATGATTATCGGGAGTGGTTTCGATGGCGCTATAGATGATGTGCGATGTTATGGAGATACAATTACCGAAAATACGATTAAAAGTATTTACAGAAATGGTATTCGTAGTTCAGAAGGTGCTTACGATACCAGAGCAAACAATGAGAATAATTTAAATGTGTTAATAGATGGTGATAATATCCCACGAAGGTTTCCGGTGTTCAGAATTGCAAATTACTGGGCTACATCGAAACCTGCTCCCGGATGTGTAAGGCTTAATGGAAATATATTAACAGAGGGAGATGACTATTTTGCAGATCTTGTCGATAAGTGGAATCTTTTGTATATAGGCTTAAACAAAGTAATTATTTCCAATTCAGTTAACTTATTTATTGATGATGCAAGCTCGCAGAGCGCTGTACAAAGAAAGACTCCCATTATGGTAAGTGGAAAGCAGAGTAATGGTTCCTTTGATTATTTCTGGGTTAAAAATTTTACAGAAGATGCCTTCGATTCATCTTCTTCCAAACAATGGTATATCAATTGGAAAATGAGCGAAAATGACGGAAAAGATGGTGATCCGTGGTTTATGGCTGCTTCAGTGAGCGATCCTTTTTATAAGGTCGATACTGCTTTTCTGACCAACCTTATACCAGGTTACGATGGTTATAATGATTCCTGGGGATCTTACTGCTTTAAAATTGGTTCATATTACCCAAAAACAACAAACAGCGTTTCTGAGCCTTTTACCTATGCAGTAGAGGAAAGCTCCGGCGTACGGGTGGTATTACGGATAAATGAAAGGGTGGTAAATTTTTTTGGTAGTTCTTTCAAAATCGTTACCAGATGGACCATATATCCTACAGGTCAGTTTTTTAAATGGGACAGCATTTATGGTTTTACTAATGCACCATCAAAAATCTTTCACAGTATTTCTATGAATGACAGCACCTATTCATCTTTATATCTGAATAAAAGCAAAAAAAGAGGTGGTGTCATTTACTCAAGCAGATTTCAGGATTTCGTTTCTGCATGGCTTTCTATGAAAAACAATACCGGATACCAGTCACAGCCTTTTACTAGTGATACTATATTAACCTATCGGGATAATAGCAGGGTCTCATTGGATTTTGCTGATACGACCGCACCTTCTAAGTGGAATTCACCCAGTATTCAAACTGTAGTGTATATGGACATGCAGCATTCAGAGATGAATTCTGCTTTCATAGATTCGGCGGCCAACTCTGTACAGTATCCTTTAACTCCGGTTATGATTTCCGGTTCACTTCTTAGCGGAAGCAATGCAACTGAAGGCGATCTTAATGGAGATGGGTTTAACGAGCGGGATGGTGCTTATGTAACTAAATCGAGCAACAATGAAGTTCACCTCAGGCTTCCCGCACGCAGTGACACATGCAGATTTCAACCCGTATTTAGAATAACCGATTACACTGCTACCTCAAAACCTCAATACGTGATAATCTATCGGGGGACTGACACATTAGCACTTGCTGAAGGTCATTATTATAATGCATATCTCAACCGTACAAACAAGGAACTTGTAATACAGATTGACAGTGTTTTTTGTGATACAGTCAGTATTTTCATTTCAAGCGACAGGACTCTGGCAGTTAACCTTTCTCAATTCAGTGCGAGAGGGGGGGACAGGTGTGATACTTTGTTCTGGAGAACCGAGAGTGAACAGGAAAATCTGGGCTTTTATTTATTGCGAAGAGTTTGTCCTGTTTTTTTGGACAGTCTGTTAAAAGCTGGTGACAAAAAAATTTGTGCTGATGTCAGTGATACCCTGCTTCTTCTTAAAAACAAAAAAGTTACCTATAATGATACTGAATGGATACGTATAAATGAAAAAATTATTCCTGGAGCAAAGTCTGGAGTATCTTTTGGACCACACGATTACAAATATATCGACTACAATGTTCAAAATGACATTCTCTACGAATATAAACTTATTTCTGTGGATTATTCAAATAAAGAAAAAACCTTTGGGCCGGTGCAGGCAATTCCCAGAAGATTTGTGCCTGCAAAATTTGCCTTATTCAGAAATTTCCCTAATCCATTAAAAACATACACCATTATCCGATTTGCCCTTCCCCAGGACAGTAGAGTTTCTCTTAACATCTACAATCTTCAGGGAAGACTGGTTAAACGGCTGATTAAACCGGAAAAGGTTCTTTCCAGCGGAATTTATCAAGTGACCTGGAATGGTAAAGGTGAAAGTGGAGCTGTACTGGCCTCAGGGCCTTATATCTACAGATTGGTCAGTGGAAAATTTGCCGATTCCCACATAATGCTTATAGCCAAATAAATGGACACTGCCTCCGAAAATTCCTATGCAATTGATACAGATAATAGACAATACCGTTCTACGTTAATCGAATTTCAGAGAGTGTATAGGGGTATGGCAAAATATTTGTTTGTGTTTTTTTATTAACAGTATTATATTAGTACACTATTTTTTCCGATACGGATCAATTGTGATCCATCGGGATTAATATTCGGGCTAGTAACTCAGTGGTAGAGTATCGCCCTTTTAAGGCGAGAGTCGAAGGTTCGAACCCTTCCTAGCTCATTCATCCCCGATTTTTCTCCTGCCCCCCAATTTCATTTAAGAGAAATTTATTATGAGTATAAAGCAAGTATCCGATATCTGGTCTTCATTTTCCTTTTCCCAAATTGATAAATATCTGACTGATAAGCCTCATAGCGCACTTTTTTCAGGTATGGCAGGCTCAGCCGATGCTTTTCTGATTTGTAATCTGTTTTTCAAATCCCAAAAAACCATCATGGTTTTCACAGAAAACAGCAAAAAAGCTGAGACTCTGGTAGATGAATGCCGTTCTTTTCTGGGTGATGAACAGGTCATCTCATTTCCTTCCAGAGATGCTATTCCTTATAATATGAAATCCAGCTTTGGTCCAACTGTAGAATCGCGCTTCCGGGTGCTTTCCAATCTTCTTGATGGCAACCAAAAAGTAATAGTGGCTCCATACCCTGCTATTCATCAAAAAATTCTGCCCAGAAAAACTCTGTTCAGCAAAATAATCCGACTTCAGGTAGGTGATGAGTTATCCATAGCCAATCTTGCCTTGTGGCTAAATGATATTGGATTTCACAGGGAAACCCATGTTTCCGATATTGGAACTTACAGTATCAGGGGTGGTATAGTTGATATTTACCCATTTTTAACTGAAAATCCTCTAAGAATAGAATTCTGGGGTGATTTTGTAGATTCTATACGGGAATTTGATGTCTTTACTCAAAAATCTTTAAATTCCTGTAATAAAACAGAGATATTTCCGGTTAAGGAGTTCACTTTCAGTGACTCTCAGATAGAGGTCGCTCTTAAAAACATCGAAGAGTACTGTAAAGAGAAGCAGTTGGACCAGATGGTGGTTCATAAATTGGAACATCAGTGGAAAAGTGTAGGCGATCTGGAAGGTATAGAATGGTTTATTCACTGGTTTGATCAGCCTTACTCTTCGATTCTGGATTATCTGCCCTCCGATGCCATTATTGTTTGGGATGACATTATAGCTGTCAAGCAAAGACTGGATCAATCCCGTCAGAATTACCAGAGGCATCTGGAACGGGTTCCGGAGATTTTTCAAGGAATCGTATCCTATCCCGAGAAACTGCTTCATGATGATGAATCTATAGAACAGGATTTAAACACCTTTGATTTGCTTTTCATTGAAACTCTGGAAGCTCCAGTTGATACTGTAAGTTACAGAGTCTCTTTCACTGAACAGCCACAACTTCCCCGTGAACTGGATATACTTGCCCAGGACCTTAAAAAGCATTACAATGATGGCCTCAGGTGTATTCTTGTATGCCCTAACCTGGGACATGCAGAAAGAATGAAGGAATTAATAGATGAGAGCTGTCCTTTTCTTGAGATTGTTACTGGTTTTCTGCTTCATGGTTTTGTTCATAAAGAGGGAAACGTCCTTCTTTATAGCGAATCACAGATTATTAACCGGGTAATTCGTCCTCTTAAAGTAAAAAAGCAAAAAAGTGGCATCCCCATTACCGGCTATGATGCACTCACTCCGGGAGATTTCGTTGTACATGAAGATCATGGTATTGCCAGATTCATAGGAATCGAAAGAGTTAAGACCGGTGATACCCAGAATGACTGCATGGTACTTATCTATGCGGACCATGCCAAAGTCTATGTTCCGGTAGAAGATTTCCATAAAGTACAGAAATATGTAGGTAAAGACACCGTAGAACCTGCGCTCTCAAAAATCGGCACTTCTGCATGGGAACGTTTGAAAACCAGGACTCGTGAGTCACTTAAGGAGATGGCTCAGGAGCTGATAGAACTTTATGCCAAAAGACAGTTTCTGGAAGGTATTTCTTTTCAGAAGGATAACATGTGGCAGAAAGAGTTTGAGGATTCCTTTATCTATGAAGAGACAGCCGATCAGCTTAAAGCTATTCAGGAAATAAAAGAAGATATGGAATCTTCCAAACCGATGGACCGGCTTATCTGTGGAGATGTGGGTTTTGGAAAAACTGAAGTAGCCATGCGAGCCGCTTTCAAGGCAGTCATGTCCGGTTATCAGGTCGCAGTTCTTGCCCCTACCACTATCCTTGCCGCGCAGCACTATAGCACTTTTAGTGAAAGGATGTCCGATTTTCCAGTAAAGATTGCCTCTCTGAGCAGATTTCTTAAACCTTCTGAGCAAAAACCGATTATAGAAAAAGTTAAGGAAGGCAAAATAGATATATTGATCGGTACCCATAGAATTCTCTCCGACGACATAGATTTTAAGAATCTTGGACTGTTAATAATCGATGAAGAGCAGCGTTTCGGTGTAAATCACAAAGAAAAACTGCGGCAGATGCGCTACAAGGTGGATACTTTATCCATGACCGCAACGCCTATTCCCAGGACATTACATATGTCTTTGATCGGTGCGCGTGATCTCTCGATCATAAACACCCCGCCCAGAAACCGTCTGCCCATAGAGACAAAAGTAGCTCAATATCATGATGAGTTGATTAAAAAAGCGATTGAATATGAACTTCAGAGAGGTGGACAGGTCTACTTTGTTAACAATCGCATAAAGAATCTGGATGCAGTTCAGGACAGACTGGAACAGATCGTACCCAAAGCACGTATCATTGCAGCTCATGGGCAAATGGATGAAAAACAGCTTGAGTTGATAATGAAAGAATTTGTGGCCGGTCGATATGATGTACTTCTTTCGACTGTAATAATAGAAAATGGTCTGGACATACCAAATGTCAACACTATTATTGTAAACCGGTCAGACACACTGGGTCTGTCTCAGCTATACCAGTTGCGAGGAAGAGTCGGTCGCTCCTCTGAACAGGCTTATGCCTATTTTCTTACTCCCCCCTTTAACCAGGTCAATGAAGTATCTCTGAAAAGACTCCGGGCTCTGGAGCAGTACACCGATCTGGGATCAGGATTTCAGATTGCCATGCGCGATATGGAGATAAGGGGTGCTGGTAATATTTTAGGAACAAGGCAGCATGGGTTCATTGCTGCTGTAGGTTTTGAGCTTTATTGCAGGCTTTTACAGGATGCGGTTGCTGAGATAAAAGGAGAGAAAACTGAACCCAGGGATACAGATGTTAAGTTGGAGATTCCATTGGAAGCATATATTCCAACAGAATATGTTTCTGATGGCCCTACCCGTATTTCTCTTTACCAGGAGCTTTCGGCTGTTTCGACTCCTGAAAATGTCGATGAAATTCAGATTAGTATGAACGACCGTTTTGGTCCTCTGCCCGAGAGTGTTAATTCACTTATACTTCTTATGAAAATAAAGATTTTAGCTCGCAGAGCAGGTGCCAGCAGAGTTGCTATTAGTAAAAACAGTGAACTGGTATTATCTTTTCAGGGAGAACAGCAACAGATAAAAGATAATATTCAAAAGTTGTTTCAATCTTCCAAACGGGAATTTCAGGTCCAATACGAAGAACCTATTTCTCTTCGCACTAAACTTGCTGCTAATGGTAGAAAAGAGATGGCCCTTGAAATAATCGGTATTTTAGAAAATAGAGATGCTGCAATATCGACCGGTGATGATGAGAGAGAACTTGAAACAGGCGATAAATTTAAGAGTAGAAAGCTTTGAAAATGGCTTTTAAAAAGACCATCATGTATCTTTTTCAGAAAACAGATTACATCTTGTCTGCCTTTAAAAAATCACCAACTTGTGCTTTGAAAGGTATCTATGTTGAAAATAAAGGCTAAATATTTAATTAATCCGACCGTATTTGTACTCTTTATTTTCTTTTCCAGTTGCCGGGAAAAAAGCTCCAGCCCGGTAATCGTTCGAATAGGTAAGTCTGTGCTTACAGTCGAAGATCTTTATAAGAGTATTCCGCCTGAATATGCAGACAGAATTTCTCCGGAACAAAATGTTAATTATGTCAAACAGTGGATTCAAACCGAGCTGTTATATCGTGAAGCATTGCGGTTGAAATATGACAAAGAGGCTCAGATTAAGGAAAGGCTTGAGAAAATGAAAAAGGATCTTCTGGCAGCAGAAGTCATTAACAGGTCTTCCAAGCATTTCAGCAATTCTATAGATCAGGCCAGTATCACCGATTATTATAACCAGAATCAAAACAAATTCATCAGAGATAAAGACATGGTTATATATCTGGAGATTGTAGTGGAAGACCTGAAGACTGCTTATTTGGTGAAACAAAATGCCAATCTACATAATTTCTCCGAATATGCAGAAAAATATTCCAAAATTCCTTTGTCTGATACTCTCAATGTCACGCCTGTTCCGGTAGACGATGTTCCTGCTGATCTGAAAAATGCCATTCAAGCCACCATGCCCGGTAACATTTCCAATCCAATAAAAAGCGAACTTGGTTATCATCTGTTATTGATCATTGAAAAGCTTCCCAAAGGAAGCGTCTGCAGAGAAGAAGAGGTTCGGGAGGAGATCTCTACTATTCTGTCAGCAAAAAAGCAGAAAGAGAACATAGAAAAGATGATTTCCTCCTTACGTCTTAAAAATGATATGGAATATAACATTAATCTTATTACCGGAAACAATTCCGATAGTTTGGCCAATAATCAATGAGGAGTACCCCGATAATGCCGATTATCTTTTTATCAGCTTTGATGTTTGTCTTTCTCAGCTCAACTGCCTTTACCCAGGAGCGTCTTGACGGCGTCGTTGCTGTCATCGGAAATGAGATTATCTTGCAATCTGAACTGGATGCCTACAGTTTGTTGAGAATGGAGGGAATGGGCATAAATAAGGATAACTCCGACATTTCACAACTCAGAAAGAATTTTCTTAATGAGCTTATTGATGGCAAAGTATTACTTGCTTATGCAAAAAAAGACACCACAATAAAAGTTACAGAGCCCGAAGTCGATCAGATGCTTAATAATCATATCTCTATGCTTTTAAAGCAAAACAATCTTACTTTGGAACAACTGGATGCTGAACTTCAGCGACAGCAGAGACTTACTCTCAGCAAATTCAAGTCTCAAGCCCGTAAAGCCATCAAAGAACAGCTTTATAAACAGAAAATTCAGCAATCCTACCTCTCTTCAATTAAGGTCAACCGTAAAGATGTGGAATCATTTTATAAACAATATGCCGACAGCCTTCCCAAGGCAGGTGAAAGTGTTCTTTTATCCAGGATTTCCATGAAAGTCAGCTCCTCCAATTCAAAGAGGCAGCAAGCCTACGACAAAATAAAAACAATAAAACAGAAACTGGACAAGGGTGAAGATTTCGCTGAACTTGCTAAAAAATATTCAGAAAGTCCTGAAGGCGTAAATGGTGGAGATCTGGGATTTGTGGCCAAAGGTTCTCTTAATGAACTTTCTTTTGAGGAAAAAGCCTTCAATCTGGCTCAGGGGCAGATAAGTGAGCCTTTCGAGACCCGTCTGGGTTTTCACATCATTAACGTACTGGACAAACACGATCAGAAAGTTCACATCCGGCAGATCTTTGTAAAAATAGAACCCGATGAACAGCAGATTAAACTTGTTAATTCTACTCTTGATTCTCTAAGGGTCAATTGTAAGACCAAAGATGATTTTTCCAAGGCCGTTCAAAGTTTCAGTTCTGATTTAGAAAGCAAGAACCGCAACGGTTCCATTGGATGGATTTCCCTTTTGGAACTTCCTGCAGCTGTAAGAATTGCAGTTGACACACTTCCACCAGGATCTGTAACCAGAATTGTAAATGAAGAAAATATGTATTCCATCTACCGTATCGATGACCGGGTTAAACAACGCACCTTAAATCTGGAAAATGACTATGGAATCCTTTCCGAAAAAGCCAGAGATATCATGGCTCAGAAAAAACTTATCGATCTGGTATCGCAATGGAAGCAGGAACTTTTTATTGATATCAGACTTTAAGTAAAGGTCTTGAAAAGTGGAATATCAGGCGTTAGCACCGATCTATGACCGGATGATGAATCATGTGGAGTATGATAAGTGGGCTTTGCTTATAAAAAAAATCCTGAAAAAATACTGCTCCGCCACCAAACCTTCTATTCTTGAACTTGGTGGAGGTACTGCATTATTGGCTCAACATCTACTTGAAAAGCTCGATATTTCTTATTTTGGTTCAGATTTGAGCTTTTCTATGTGTCAACAGGCCCATAAAAAAACCATTCCCTTTTTCTGTTGTGATTGCCGTCATATTGCTGTAAAGAAAAAATTTGATCTCATTATTTTTCTTTATGACGGGATAAACTATCTTCAGAGCCTGCAGGACTATTCACATCTTTTCAATGAAGTCCATTACTGTCTTCAAGATAACGGGTTGTTTCTGTTTGATATTACTACAGAAACCAATTCTCTGAGACATTTCTATGATTTTCTTGATTTCGAAGATTTTGATGATTCCTGCTACGTACGCCATAGCTACTATGATCCTGATTGTTGCCTTCAGTTCAATGATTTTACTATCTTCCAGAAGTTCAAAAACAATAATTTTTTCCAGAAATTCAGCGAACTTCATATTCAGAAGGTTTTCCCTGCAAAGTCAATCGAAGAACAGATTCCTGCTTCAAAATTCAAGGTTATTGGTATCTGGGATGATATTTCTTTCAGGAAGTATTCTGCAAAATCTGAACGTATCCATTTTTTAATTAAAAAAACAGGATAATTATGATTCAGTTTTCTCATGTGTGTAAAAGATTTGACAGCAGTTATGAAGCCCTGAAGGATATCTCTTTTTTTATCGACAAAGGTGAATTTGTCTTTCTGACCGGGGCCAGCGGAGCTGGCAAAACTACTTTACTTAAACATATCTATATGGAAGAGTTTCCAAGTTCCGGTGAAGTCTTTGTCTGTGATTATAGTTCCAAATACATAAGACAATCACAAATACCTTATCTGAGAAGAAAACTGGGTGTAGTATTTCAGGATTTCCGATTATTGAATGACAGAAATATTTTTGAGAATGTAGCTTTCTCATTAAGAGTGATTGGAAAGAAAGAAAGAGACATCAAAAAAAAAGTTTTTGAAGTCCTATCTTTAACCGGTTTGATCCATAAATGCTTCCATTTCCCTAACCAGCTTTCTGGCGGAGAGCAACAAAGGGTCTGCATTTCCAGGGCGATAGTCAACGATCCCTGGGTTCTTCTGGCTGATGAACCTACTGGTAATCTGGATCTGGCAGTTTCCAAAGAAATTTTTTCTTTGCTGCAAACCATAAACAGTTGGGGTACTACAGTTATTATGTCAACACATGATTTAAATCTCATCGAACCTTATCATTACAGGCGTCTTGTCCTCTCCAGAGGCTCACTTATCAGTGGGGGAGATGCTTCGGTTAAACCTAAATTTTCGGGGAGTTTCCTATGATTATAGTCACAGGGTGTGCCGGATTTATCGGTTATCACCTCTGCAAAAATCTTCTTTCCCAAAATCACAAAATCATTGGTATAGATAATATCAATGAATATTATGACCCGGAACTTAAAAAGGCCAGACTTGCACAGCTTTTACCATCTCCCGATTTCTCCTTCCATAAAGTCGATATTTGCGACTTCGAGTCTTTGGAGAAGATTTTTAAAAGTTCAAACCCCGAAATGATATGCCATCTGGCTGCTCAGGCTGGTGTAAGGTATTCAATAACTCATCCTTTTGCCTATCAAAAATCTAACAATGAAGGCTTTTTAAACATTTTGGAGCTTTCCAGAAGATACCAGGTTAAAAACTTTGTTTATGCTTCTTCTTCTTCAGTGTACGGAAAAAACAGCAAACTCCCTTTCTCTGAGGATGATCCTGTCGATCAGCCAATTTCTCTTTATGCTGCAACCAAAAGATCAAATGAATTGACCGCTTTCTGTTACAGCCATCTTTACAAGCTTAATACCTCCGGCCTGAGATTTTTCACTGTTTACGGACCTTGGGGAAGACCGGATATGGCTCTGTTTATTTTCACAAAGGCCATTATTGAAAACCGGCCGATCGATATTTTCAATGATGGAAAAATGATGAGGAATTTTACCTATATAGACGATATCGTGGATGGTATTGTCAGAGTACTTAACAATCCTAAACCTTTTGAGATATACAATATTGGTAATGATAGAGCAGAAAATCTTCTAGACTTCATAGCTGAAATAGAATGTTGCATTGGCAAAAAAGCAATTCGAAATTATCAACCCATGCAAATGGGAGATGTCCCCTCTACTGTAGCAGATATCAAAAAGATCCAGTCTCTGGGATATAAACCGAAAACCAATATCGATAAAGGCATCAAAAATTTTATTAACTGGTACCGTGATTATTATCGGGTTTAATATTATTCTATCTCGACTTACGGCAAAGCCTGAGAGTATATTTACCTTCTTCCTTAAATTTTAATTTATTCAAAGGAGTTGTATGTACAATCCGAAGATTTGTGTTGTTGGATTGGGATATGTAGGTTTACCCTTAGCCATAGAGTTGGCTAAGTATTTTAATGTTTCTGGTTTCGATATTAACCAGTCCAGAATAAATACTCTGGTTTCAGGTTTTGATCCTACAGGTGAAACCGATACTCAAACTCTAAAATCGTCTACCTTGAATTATTCTTCTGATCCGTCAGTTATTAAAGATGCCGATTTTATAATTATTGCTGTTCCTACACCTATCGACGAGCACAAATCTCCAGATTTGACCCCTCTTTACCGTTCATCAGAAACGGTTGGTAAAAACCTTAAGAAAGGTGCAATTATAGTTTACGAGTCAACGGTATATCCTGGAGTAACAGAAGATGAATGTGTTCCGGTGCTTGAGCGATTCTCAGGAATGAAATGGAAAAAAGATTTTTTTGTGGGATACTCCCCTGAGAGAATAAATCCAGGTGACAAAGTACATACAGTTTCCAAAATTACCAAAATTGTTTCTGGTGATTGTGAAGAAACCCTGGAAAAAGTTGCACATGTGTACGGTTCTGCTGTAAAGGCAGGTGTTTACAAAGCTTCTTGCATCAAAGTCGCAGAAGCTGCCAAAGTGATTGAAAACACCCAAAGAGACATTAACATCGCATTAATGAATGAGCTGAAAATAATTTTCGATAAAATGAACATTTCTACCAGAGAGGTTTTGCAGGCAGCTTCTACCAAATGGAACTTTCTTCCTTTTGAACCTGGCTTGGTTGGAGGACACTGTATCGGTGTAGACCCTTATTATCTGGCTTATAAAGCAGAAGAAATTGGACATCACCCACAGATAATAATGGCCGGAAGGCGCATTAATGATGCAATGGGCAGATATTTTGCCCGGGAACTGATCAAAAAAATGATTCACAAAAAAATCACCATCATGAATGCTGATGTTCTTATTCTGGGTATTACCTTTAAAGAAAATGTCCCTGATATTAGAAATTCCAAAGTGATCGATATTATTAAGGAGCTTGAAGACTTTGGAGTTAATATCCATGTGTGGGATCCTGTGGCAGATCCCGAAGAGGTAAAAAAAGAATATGGAGTAGACCTTGTGAAAGATGTTCAGAATAAGACTTTTGATTCTGTCCTTTTGGCAGTAAAGCACAAACAGTTTCTCAATATGAGTAGAGACGACTATAACAAGTTATTATCACCTGATGGCTTATTATATGATATCAAAGAGGTCCTATAGGATGAATTCGAAAAGTTTCTTTATTTTTTTCTTTCTTTCTGCAGTATTTCTTGCTTCCGGTCAGACCGGCTCTAATTCTGATATGCTTCTGCTTAAAAAGCTTGGAAACAGTCTGCCAAAAGACAAGATTGAATATTCAGATGATGTCAGCCGTCTATTGAACAAATATACTGAAAAAAAAGACACTGCCGAGATAGACACCGTTGACAGTCTTGTAACCGATTCAACTGACTCCATCAAAACTAATGATCTCTCGGTATACCAGAAACTCATTACTGGTGAGAATATCAATCCCGATAGCATGCTTAAGGATATTGACATCTTTGGCTACGATCTTTTTAATAAGCTGCAACCCTCCACTTTTGCTCCAACCGACAATGCTTCGGTTCCTGCCGATTATCCTATCAGTGCTGGTGATGAAATCAATCTTTTACTCTGGGGAAGAATAAATGAAGAATACAATCTGGAAGTCTCCAGAGATGGGACCATCAATATACCAAGAATAGGACCAGTTTCAGTTGCTAATCAGACTTTCAATAACATGAAAAAGACTATCACCGACAGAATCGAAAAAATTGGAGGTGTAAATTCCACTGTTTCCATGGGTAAATTAAGGACTATCGGTGTATATATCGTGGGTGAAGTGAAGACCCCTGGTTTTTATGCTGTCAGTGCTTTATCTAATGTTACTAATGCCTTGTTTTATGCTGGCGGACCTACAAATAATGGTTCTTTGAGAAATATTCAGTTGAAACGAAACGGTAAAGTCATATCCACAATCGATTTTTACGATTTTCTTTTGTCAGGAAATGATCAAAGCAATCTCAGACTTCAATCTGGCGATGTTATAATAGTGCCTTTAATTAAAGAGATGGCTGCGGTCGTGGGTAATGTCAGAAGAAGTGCTTTATATGAATTAAAAGGAAAAACAAACCTTCAGGATATTATTGATATTGCCGGAGGAATAACTCCTGCGGCCTGGGTAAATAGAATTCAAATCGAACGTTTCTTAAATAACAGTAAAAAAATTGTACTGGATATCGATTCTATAAACCAGAGACTTACAAAATTTGAAATCAAGGATGGTGATATCATTAAGATATATCCGGTTCTTGAAAAAGATAAAAATGCGGTGTATCTTAGTGGAAATGTTTTAAGACCTGGTAAGTATGAGTTCCGCGATGGAATGAAAATAACTGATATTATTTCCGATTATCACAGCCTGCTCCCAGAAACCTATTATGAATATGCCATTATTTTAAGACAGGAACCACCCTCTTTTTTAAATCGAATCATTGCTTTTGATCTTAAACAGATACTTGAAGACCCAGGTTCACAACAGAATATTCTTTTACAGGAAAGAGATCAGATTGTTATCTATAACAAAGATTTTTTTGAGCCGAATCGTTCCGTCTCTATCGAGGGTGCAGTAACGAAGGAAGGAAAATATAAATTACTCAGCAATATGAAAATACGCGATTTGATTCTCCAGGCCGGTGGTCTAAGTGATGAAGCCAGTCCTATACGGGGTGAACTGTATAGAAGAGTCTCCACAAATAATGAAGTTATTGCTACTGAAAAAATAGATTTTTCTATTGAAAAAGCAATGAAAGACGATCCTCAGCACAATCTGATCCTTCAAAAATCGGATCGAGTTTTTATTAGAAGTAAAAAAGGCTGGGAAAACGAAAGAAAAGTAACCCTATCCGGACAAT
This sequence comes from uncultured Fibrobacter sp., assembly GCA_964472925.1. GTDB lineage: Bacteria > Fibrobacterota > Chitinivibrionia > Chitinivibrionales > Chitinispirillaceae > JAAYPC01. The sequence continues at coordinate 16,746 of CAYYNL010000096.1, forward strand.
TTGTTTACCCTGGTACATATGTACTTTTCGAAAAAGAGACTCTGAGCGATCTTATAAAAAGAGCTGGGGGCTTTAAAGATGATGCTTCTCTGACAGCAGCAGTTTTTACCAGAAAATCTGTTGGAGAGCTGCAAAAAAATTATGCTCAGGAATATTCCAAACAAACCGAAATGGATATTCTTAATTTGTCCGCAGACGCCACAGCAAAACTGGATCCTGAACTGGTCAAGCAGATAACCAGTCAACAGCTATCATTAACCAAAAAGAGTGATGAGAAAATTGTAAGTGGTAGAGTTATCATAGATTTGAGTAACGAAAGTAACTACAGTGATTTTCTCCTGGAAGATGGTGATAAATTGCATGTACCCAGGACCCCCAATATTGTATCTGTTGTAGGTGAAGTCTATAATCCTTCAACTTTAAAATTCGAAAAACATAACAGTAAAGTTTCAGATTTAATTGAAACCGCAGGTGGCATGAAGAAAAATGCCGATAAGAGAAAGGTCTATATTATTAAAGCCAATGGTAAGATAGTCACTAATAAAAGCGTTAATATCCTTTCCAGCAATCTAGAACCGGGAGATGCCGTGGTAGTCCCTCAAAAAATCAAATATTCAAAAGGATTTGGTGAATCAATCAAAGTGGTTTTCGAAACCATTGGGGCACTTACTACTGTGATTACTCTGATAGTTGCTTTGAAATCTTTATGATTGAACTAAAAGGGAATATTTTAATTGCAAAAGTACCGTAAAAATGTTTTCTAATTAAAATTTTTTTAGTAACTATTCAGGTAGCAAATTCAAAAATCTGCTGTAAGGATCGAAACATTTGCCAAGATATTCCATGATATCAAGATTCTGTTTTCGAAGCGTAGACAAATAGCTTCGTATTCTACAAAAGACCTGGGCTCCGAAATGAGTTCTGAAACAACCCGATACTTTCAACTTCACCTTTACCATGCGCAGATCTCTTTCTGCGAGATTATTGTAAGCATACGGTAAAACCCGTATTTCGGAGCCTTTGAAAAGCAGATTATTTT
>CAYYNL010000097.1:0-17749 GCA_964472925.1 uncultured Fibrobacter sp.
GCTCATTCAGTATACTGCCAAGGTTGTCTGGAACCAATTTTTTTACCATTTCCTGATCTTTGTCATTTACAAGTCTGTGAAGTAAAAAAGAATTGCATTGAGACAAAACAGTTTGTGATAATTCAGAAGGCCTTTGAGAAGATAACATTAAGCCAAGACCGAATTTTCTTCCTTCCTTTGCAATTTTCTCAAATGATTGACTACACAGTTTATTTGCTGTTATTTCATCGCTGTCACCGTCATAGCGTTTAATAAAGTTATGTGCTTCCTCTACGACCAACGTAGTTGGTAGTATACTGCCTGTCATTCTTCTGAATCTCTGGTGAGCCTCAAATATTACCCTTGATAAAACAGACACAATGACAAAAAGGATTTCGGACGGCAAAAGAGATAAATCAATTATATTTATGCTTCCACTATCATTATTCTTTCCGATATATTCACTCAACCATCCTTCAAGAGTTGTTTCTTCTTTTGATTTTGTCTCTATGACTGAAGCCATCCTAGAATCAGTTAAAATACTCCGAATCCTCATTAGGAAGAAATCCATAAACTGTTGCGCATTGTTTTCTTGTGCAAGTCGCTCAAGATGACTAATAAAATCATCATTTTTAAAAAAAACAGGGCAATCTTCATCAGGTCCTTGATAACTTACTAATTTGCCAAATACATCTTGACTTTCATTAATTGAATTGCATACCTCTTGAATGTCGTTTAACTCAAAAGCTGGATAGTAATTTCCAGTTTTTGGTCTTCTTTTCAAAACATTGTTTATCTTTTCAATAATTGCTTCAATTCTTTTCTTGGGTTCATCTGTAATCTTATCTAAAAAAGTGGAAAGGGAATTTGCTGATGATTGTAATACATCTCCAAGATTGTTTTTCCCTGGAAAGTTGGCAATAGCCGTTATTCCTTGTCTTTCAAAATTTCTTAAAGATACTAGTATGCTAATGAGAAACCTTCTTGGGGCAATTAAACTGTCATTTTCGTCTAGTCGTCCTCCATAGCGAACCTCTCTTAATGTCTCACGTAGTAAAGGCCTTTGGGTTTTATCACTAGCCTTTGCTATGGAGCTCCATTCATAGCTATTCCACATCCAACTGGGAACTTTAAGTTGCTTAAATTCAGAATCTTTCCCTGTTTTACCATCTATAATTACTTGAAATTTTCTGACATTACATAAGCCATCAAAGGTGTTGCTATATTCACCATTTGGATCAAGAACAATAAAACGAGAATTTAGTCTTTTACCTTCTTTAAGTTCTTTTTTGGCTGCTTCAAGTGACCAGCGAATAAGACCAGCGACAGAGCAGGATTTCCCACTACCTGTATTCCCTAAAACTGCTATATGACGGCCAAATATCCGATCAGGATTTATATAGACAGGCGCATTGGCAGCCATTGACGAAATACCAATTTTTACCTTTGCGTGGCTATCTTTGTTCTGTACGATTGCTCGCAATTGTGCTTGATTTGGTACAACAACAATATCGCCAACTGAAGGATAGCTATAAACACCTCTTTCGATTTCATAATTTCCATCAGATTCTTTTAAAACACCCAACGGACTGATAGATAATTTTCTTAGTGGGAAAGGTAAATCGATAAGATCAAAATCTTTATATCCTTTTCTTTTGGGATAAGGGGAATGCTCAATTCCAACCCAAGAAATAATCCCTACTAAAGCCCCTGATTCGTTCGGGATTAAAACAAAGCCATTAACTTTTGGGAATAGCTGTGGAACTCCTGTGTTTATTGCTGTGCTTTGAGGTGCATTAATCTCAAGTAAGACTTTTATCTCACGTGGTGAAACGAACTCAACCGTGCCAATTGTCTGATTGCGAATATGTTCAAATTCTTTATTCATTCTCATCCTCTATTTTAGGAAAAGTATCGAGCCCTCTTTTTACAACTATCTTCTGTTTTCTATCAGAAATCCGATCTATTGCAGATTTAGGTAAATAGTTTTCAGTAAGGGTTCGAATATGCCCAAAATGGTTACCTATAAGAAGAGTTATTTGAGAGAGGTTGCATTTCTCAACAAACTTCTCTATCCGTCCATCAGCTTTATCAAAAGAAATGATTACTATATGAGTTGAGGGTATAGTCATCATGTCAAGTAATATTGAATTTATATGTGAGTCACCAAATCCATAACCATAGGTCACAAGAACGGAATTAGGACGGCAAGTTGCGGTTGAAAAATCTCTGAATAATTCTGAGTAAGGAAAATAGGCTGTATCGAATCCTTTGGCAGAATTTGGATAAATAACATACCTATCATACGGGTCGGTTATTTCCTCTTCTTTTAATTCTGTCCCAAACGGCATTGGTTCTTTTTGGATTTCCTCTCCCTTATTACACCAATCCAATGATCCATGAAGTTTTGTATAACGGACAACACCTTCAACATAACGTGGTTCACCACGAATACCAGGAGGATTATAATGGAAATCCAACTCCATTTTGTGCATTCGCATAATCGGATTTAATTTTCCTATAAATCGGTCTAATATATGAATTCCGGCAGAATCAAGTGTATACTCGATAAATCGGTCGTAATTAGTTGTGAAAATATTGAGTCGATCTCTGGTTGCTGTCCGGCTACTGAAACTTATAAGAAAACGTTTCAATAAAGAAAGTGCAGCATTACCATCTTTTGCTGTTAAAACGGCTTTTTCATTTGCCAGTAAGTTTATGATTAGGGTCTTGAGATTACTATTTATTTCTGTTTCCAAAGCATCAGCCTTGTCATCTTTAAGTATTTTTAGCCCTTTAAGCAATTCAATTGCAGTGCGGAGATCATCTTCAAAATTTGCACTACCTCGATCAAGTTTCTGTGCCTCAGCATCAGCATAGTTTTTGATTTTATCTTTTTCAATTGTGAATTCTATTCTTTGCATTGCTTGTGGGTCTACCCCTGCTTCAACGCAAATTCCTGTAGTAATTCCTGTACCTAGTAGCAGCGATAAATGCTCACTCTGAAAGACAGCTGTTAACCATGGTTCTATCTTAGAACGTAACTGCTTTTCATCAGGAGACTTAGATCCTTCAGGAATTTCATTTGCAATGTATAGAATATGATCATCTTCCCATTTTATTACATCCATTTTATCTCCTTTATTTACCTACAGCCTTAGTTAATTCTGAAGATTATCACCTTTGGCCCGCCATGGAATGGCGGGCTTCTTGGGGCGCGGGGATTTTAAGATCTTCCACTTATCCATGTTCTCTTCATCTCTCTGTCTTTGCGCGGTATTGCCTATAACGGCCTGCAAATGCCGAAGTTGCGACTAAAAGTAACGTAGAATTATTGGCTGTCGAGCGAGTCTTCAAAGCTTGAAAGACGATAATTCTACCTGCCTTAATGTAAAGTCAATTTGAGGCATAATCACCCGACGTTGGCTTGTTATTGCGATCATTGACTGTTGCGCTCTTATTTTTTCCGCCCCCACTCTTTTTTTCCATTCTTTTTTTGCTCATTTATGAATTTTTGAATTTTTTTTCCTTGTATTTAAAGTAAACAGAGAAGCAAACTGAAACCAATTTATTTGAAACCCAAAAAGAAGGAAATATTATTATTGGTGCAAATGTTTTTAGGTGTTTATATTTTGAATACAAATCATAGTGTTTAAATATTTCAACAGCACCCATTATAATTGCAAACATTAATAAAAGTGTGATTATAACATGCATTATTTGTAATAATCCTATTTTAATCTCCTGCTTTTTAATTTTCTTATCAGTTTCATTAAATGTAGTTGGGTTAATATTTTTTATAAATTCTATCTTATTAGTAACTTCAGAAAGTTCTTTTTTCATCAATAATAAATTAAGCATCTCTAAGGTGAACAGTTTAAATTCCAATCTATCTGTCCCAAAAGAAGCAAATCCATATTTACCAAAGTTTAAAATGATGTTACTGAATCGCAATTGTATTGTAATTTCTTTTAAGTTAGCCCAGTCTGCTTTAACATTTGATCCTCCTAAAACATCTGATTTTATTTCAAAACTATTTTCATTATACCTTATCACACCGGTTCTATTTTTATTTGCTAAATAAACAAAAACAGGTATCCAAAATGTTGTAAAAGAAAAAAGGAACCAGAAACCATCCAACCAGTTTAATAAACTTATTATGATTAATCCAGTTGTTAAAATTAATGATCCATAACAAATAAAATTATTCTGTTTTGGAAAATGATATTCTTTCATTTTATCAGTATTTATTTATTGTCTTAATCTTAATCAATTTATCTGGTTTCCAATTTTGTTTTAGCCTATTTTTCTGTTCCGTGGGTGGCTCTTACTCTGCGCCTCAGGAAATGTTGTATAACTTCGGACATACTGCAGTGCAGTGTATACGAAGCTAGTATGCGCAATGACGAATTACGTCATGCCCTACTTTCTATGCAATTGCTTTTAATATAGTTAACAAAAAATATCTCCGCTACATTTCTGTTAAGAAACATAAACCTTTTTATACTTGATCCGGATTTTTGCAGATTGGTTTAATAAAGGTTCAAAACATTCTGTGCAGGGACACGTAGTGGCTTATAACCTGTTATAAATCAATATTATACGTTTTCTTAAGAAGTGATTCTTTCTGACTGGATTTTACACAGTATTGCTCAAAATCCCGCTATCGGACTTTTTATTGAAACAAATTATTCTGCAGCACAATTGCTATAGGCTGTAGAAAGAAATTATTGAATTGTAAATATTAACTGACACATAAAATCGAATGTATATGGCATTGTTGGGTTTAACAAACATCCCTTCACAAGCAGCACAAACTGCTATCATTAATTTTGGAACAAAATCAATGGTAAACCCTATATTTTCGAAACGAAAGATTGAGCAGTAAATAATTTCCTAAATAAACACAAATGAGGCAGTAAAGGAAGTAGAAAAATGAAAAAGGGGAACCTCAGAATCATAAAGGTTCCCCTTTTGGTAGTCCCTAGGGGAATTGAACCCCTGTTGCAGGAATGAAAATCCTGTGTCCTAACCACTAGACGAAGGGACCAGTTAAAACGTTGTTTTCAAAAAACGAATTTCAAAAATAAATGTATTTAATAATAAAAGCAAGAACTTTTATAAAAGAATACTAACTACCAGAAGATTGGACACTAAAATCAGAACCATGGCAGCCACAACAGCTTTTTTTGTTGAATTACCCACACCTACCGCCCCTCCTCTGGTGAGAAACCCATAGTAACAACCCGATAAAGAAATTACACCACCAAACACAAAAGCTTTTGTCAAACAAACAACCACATCCTGCACCTTAAATAAAAGCTTCATTCCATGATAGAAAGCTGCTCCACTCAGACCAAGGGCGTATTGAGATAATAGTTGGGCACTGACTATCGCAAAAAAAGAGGAAAAAATCGTAAGAATGGGAAGCATAATTACACCGGCAATCATGCGGGGTGCAAGCAGATAACTATAAGGGTCCATAGATAAACAGGTCAATGCATCAATCTGCTCTGTAACCCTCATGGTTCCCAGTTCAGCTGCAAGCTTTGCCCCAACTCTTCCAGTCACCACTATCGCAGTGAGTACCGGACCCAGTTCAGTAAAAACCGCTTTCCCTACCGCTGCCCCCAGATAAGTCAAAGGAATCGCATCAGCAAAAAGATACTGAACCTGCCAGGCACTTATGAAGCCTACAAAAAGTGAAACAAGAAAAACTATAGGAATCGAACAAACTCCCAAAAGCATCATCTGTTCCACAACCAAGTGAAACCGTTTTATTGTAACAGGAGAAGCCAGTAAGATTCTCCAGAAAAAAATGGAAATTGAGCCAAACTGCTCAATCGCTTCCCTGCTCACACGGCCAACCCCCTGGGCAACTCTGTCAAAAAAAATGGTCATAATGGTCTTTTGCTATCCGATTCTCTTCATTTTTCGTCTATAACTTAGCCAAAGAAAAAAAGTACTGATATAGGGAAATGTAAAAAATGCTGCCCCCAAAGGTGCCAGCAGACTCCCTATAGAACTTTTGATTTTAACCGCTCCATCTATTTCAAAATGGTTTCTCATAAAAAGAGGCTCAAAAAAAAGTTGGAATTCATACTCTGACAGTTGCAAAGCATTCGAAATTGCCTGGTAATAGCCAAAGATTCTACCCAAAACCGCCGGGTCTTCAACACCAGCCCTGATATCGGCTTTAAAATATTCAAAGTGGACCAATTTCCGAAATGTTTTAAAAAATCTTAGAAACCAGGATAATATCTTTCCTCGCCACTTTTTATGACTTAAAAAGAATATAATCCAGTTTTTTTTTATCCGCCCAATAAGATTATCCATCTTACCAGGTTTCTTTTCCACTTTTTCTACAATTGGCTTCTCGATTTGAGTATCTTTTTGGGGCTTGTCCTCCATCTTCCCCATCTCAGGCTCTGTTGCCAATTTCTGTTCAACTTCTTTAACCGATTTATCTTCTGGTTGCTCGGGTTCTTCCAATTCCTTCTGAGCTGTCTTTTTTTTAACCATTTTCCACCCGGCGATTCTCAAATAACATTCATTTTCTCTGTAATTGTAGAAAAATGAAATGAAAAACGGATGAATCCACCAGAAAGAAACCGATACATTGCTATTACTTTGCAATCTGCAAAAACGAGTTTCTACATAAAAAGAAGTAAAAATCACAGTCATAAGAAGAAGAAAAAAAGCAACAGCCAACCCTAAAATAATGTAAAAGATAACTAACCACATGGCAGACACCCTATCCTGCAGGTACTTCTGATGAGCTTTGCAGTGTCTTTTTTATCAATAACCCGCTTTCAGTGATAACCTGGTCCATTGCAATGTCATGGTAATCAAATGGCAGATGTTCTTTACTTATCTGACAGTCAAAGGCAAGGCCGGTAATTGGGACCCTCTCTTTAAACTCACGAAGAAATGTGTCATAATAGGCTTTTCCCCTGCCTAATCTTGCCCCATAAAGATCAAAAGCCACCCCAGGACAAACAATAAGCCTGAGATCGCTTTTGAAAAAAAGATCCCTGAGTTCCGTGCGGGGCTCAAGTATCCCGTACTCTCCCTTTATCAGATCATTCTCCATGTCTCTTATCTCAGCAATTCCCATATCATTACAGCCTTCTTTACAATATGGAACAACTACCCTTTTTCCGTTTGCCAGCATATCATTAATCATGTTGTGAGTGGAGACCTCTTTGCCCATACTAACATAGATCATTACCGCTGTTGCCTTTTTATATTCTTCGGTAGTTTTCAGATGATTGAAGATAGCTTGGGATTTCTTCTGATGCTCATCAGGTGACATACTTTTGCGCAAGGAAATGTAATGCTCTCGCAACCGTTTTTTCTCGATAACCACAAACGGTAGCTCCTTCACCAATGGTTCCTCTATTGTACGATTTATCGAATCCAGCTCACTTTTAAGTTTGTCACTGTACCTGCGAACTTTGGCCATTATCTGGGCTGCCTTACGAATAAAAATAGGCAGCTCTTTGGATCCAAAAAACACCAGTATAAGTGTAAAAATAACCAGCATTTCTGAAAAACCAATTCCAGTATTCATCTTTTTCTCCTGACCACCAGAAATGAAACCAGAATGCTGATTGCATACAATAGAAGCATAGGTAAAGCCATTACAGTCTGAGATATCACATCCGGAGGAGTGAGTATTGCAGCGATGATAAAAATCAGTACTATTGCATACCTGGAATTTTTTACCAAAAATGAGGCATTAATCAGACCTATATAAGACAATACAAAAGAAACTACAGGCAGTTCGAAAACCAAACCAAAAGCCAGACTTATTTTTAACAGAAATCCAAAATATTCACTGGCTTTGAACATGGGAGCAAGCTTATCTGATCCAAACATAGTAAGAAATCTCATAACAAAAGGGAACATGAGATAACTGAATACTATACCAGTAATAAAAAAGAAAGTGGAGAAAAAAACTGTAGGCAGAATTACTTTTTTTTCATTTCCATAAAGCGCAGGTGAAATAAATTTCCATATTTGATAAAATACAATCGGAGCAGCCAGAATCACCCCGCCGACGCAAGCAATTTTTAAACTTATCATCACTGTTTCAGAAGGGCTGGTGTAGATAAGCTTTGGCTGGGGATTAGAAAGTCTCAAGGGATAGATCATCACTACATCGATGATCTTTTTCCAATAAATCCCACAGGGTATGGCTGCGATAACAACTGCAATCGCAGCTTTAATAATTCGCCATCTTAGCTCTTCCAGATGGTCCAGAAAAGACATCTCTTTGGTCGCTGAACTCAAGAGCTCTTCTCACTTTTTTGTTTGGTGTCGCTTTCTTCGGTACTGGTAAGATTTTCTGCATCAGAAGAGGCTTTCTTGAACTCACGAAGTCCACTGCCAAGTCCCTTTGCAAGTTCCGGAATCTTTTTAGCACCAAAAAGAAGTAACACTATCAAAAGTATCAAAAGAAGTTCATGTCCACCTATCCCCATTTCTACCTCCTAGAAAAAAAATCGAAAATCAAATTAATGAACAAAAAAATATATCATAACTCTGATGATTGTTCCAAGGTTCAAACCGGATTTTAATATTTCCGGAATCATCACCTGTCATTTGCATTCACCGCCCACTGCACCTTGAATTCAATTTATATTAACAACACCTTAAAAGGAAAAAAATATGCAATCTGAAAATTACATTTATGGGATTCATGCAGTTGAAGAGCTTTTAAATACCCGGATTCACTCGGTGGATCATATCTATTTTGATAAGGATAAAAAGGGCGCTAACCTGTTTAATCTGATGAAGCTGTGCCGTAAAGAACGACTCGCCTACAACCTCGTTCCTGAATCAAAACTTCAACAGCTCGCAGGTACAACCAAACACCAGGGCATAGTGGCACTATGCAGCGTTAAAGAATACTGCTCCATCGAAAAACTGCATCAGATACTGGCTAACAAGAAAAACCCTCTTCTTCTTATCCCCGCCTCAGTTGAAGACCCTGGCAATCTGGGAACTATTATTCGTTCCAGTGTGGCATTTGGTGTGGATGCACTTATTCTGGAGAGAAAAAACACTTCACCCCTCAATGCAGCTGTAGCAAAAAGTTCTGCTGGCATGATAGAACACATCTGCATCTCCAAACCAAAGAATCTTGAAAGCATTGTATCAGAATTTGCTCAAAAAGGATATCTGGTAGTGGGAGCCGATGTACATAAAGGTAAAAAACCATCGGAGCTAAACCTTAAAGGTCCCCTTTTACTGATTCTGGGAGGAGAACATCGTGGAATACCTCCTTATCTCTCCAGGCTCTGTACCGATTTTGTTTCCATCCCCATGAAAAGTACAGCACAATCACTTAATGTATCTGCAGCTACCGCAGTTCTTCTTTACGAATGTGCACGTCAGCGGGGCTTCGAATAATTTTGATATTTAAGATTTTTGATTTTGAGAACCAAAAAATTGAAGAAAACAGGTTCTGACCATATCTGAAAATTCCAAATCACAAATCATAAATTCTAAACAGTTTACAAATTGCAAATCCGGGATTTGAAACAGGATAAGCCTTTCCTTTTCTTGTCTGGATTTTAAACAAATAGTTATTGAAATTTGGAATTTTGATTTTTTTTAAAAATGTTATCCGAAAAGTTTGATTACCGCTTTTTGAAACCATCCGGTTTTCTTTTTTGCCCTCTGTTCAACAGGCCGGTTTTCTGTAGAAAGCCTCTGTACAGATGATTGCTGGGAATGTCTTTTGGGTCGTGAGATCTTATCGAGGCGTTTAGTTTCGCTGTGATGAGATCTGCCAGGCATAGGTTTTGGTTTGACTTTACGATCTGAACGTTGTTTTCTAAATGCTGTCCCGGAAGAGCGTTCTGGAACACGATGTCTGCTCTTTCGAAAGCTGATTCCGGCGCTGCTATCCTGCAGATACAGCTCAGAATCAGCAAACATCACCGGTATTTTAAAACCCATGAATTGTTCGATCGGTTTGAGAGCATGAACATAATCTTCACAAGCCAGAGTAACAGCCTTTCCGGTTTTACCTGCCCTTGCAGTGCGGCCTATCCGGTGAACATAGTTCTCACAATGCTCAGGTATATCATAATTTATTACCAGATCAAGATCGTCGATATGAATTCCCCTGGCAGCCACATCGGTAGCAACCAAAAGAGATATTTTCCCTTCTTTTACATCATCAACTATTCTGGAGCGTTTTTTCTGAGGCAGATCACCTGAGAGATGTTCGCATTGAAATCCATTATGGCGAAGCCTTTCTGCAACCACCCGTGCTTCATCTTTCATATTGGTAAAAATCAGTGCAGTTCCCGGATTCTCTTTTTTCAGTATTCCCAGTAACAAATTCATTTTTTCGTTTTTGGAAACATGGTAAAGCTCCTGGGTAATTGCGTCAAGTGTTACTTTTTCCGGACAAAGCTCGATCTCTGCTGGATTATCCATGTATTCACGGGCAATCATCCTCACTTCACGGCTCAGAGTAGCACTGAAAAGCATTTTCGTGCACTCTGTATTAAGGCTTTTAAGCATGGTGGTGATATCCGGAAGAAATCCCATATCAAAAAGACGATCAGCTTCATCTATAACAAATATTCCGATCTCTTTGAAATTGATTTTCCCAGACTTTTTAAAATCAAGTATCCTTCCCGGTGTTCCAATCATTATATCAACACCCTGGGCCAGATGGTGTTCCTGTCGACCGTAACCCACTCCTCCGTAAAAGCTGCAGATGTTAAACCCGAGATTATGCCCTAAAAGAATCGCTTCTTTTTCGATCTGCACTGCTAATTCGCGTGTGGGTGCGATTATCAATGCCTTTTTGCCATTGAGCTCACCACGAAGCAAGGCGAAAACTGAAACCAAAAAAGCAGCAGTTTTACCGGTACCAGTCTGGGATTGTACAAATACATCTTTTCCTTTAATAGTATGAGTGAGTGTTTGTTCCTGAACCGGCATGCACTCACTGTATCCGGCTTTGTCAAGTGATTGAATTATCTGATCATCAAGATCGAATTCGGAAAACTTCATCTATTCTCTTTCCTGCACCCTTCTTTTGGAGTGCTAAAAATTGTGGTTAGTAATTCGGGGAATTGTTCCTAAGTATTCTCAAACATTCATAACAAGAAGCATATTCATTATGAAGAGTAATAAAGAAGTAATCAAAACATTTCTGCAAATGCAGAATCCCCTTGTTTTATCCCTATTATTTCGGTTATTAACCTTATTAATTATCCGGGTAAGGATTCAAGTGGAAAATCATTGCCCTGAGGTGATTAAAACAAGATTATAATATATGTTTAACTGTTTAGGCAGTATTTTTTTAATTTTTAAGGAAATTTTTGTAATTATTAAGGTATCTGATAGACCACAAAAAGCTTAATAATACCTAAAATCGGAAAAAACAGAAACTAATATCATAACAATATCTAATCAGAAGTAATCTGCAAAATCCAATATATTAAATTAACATTTCTGTGGTTGTGCCAGGCTTATAAAAAGAAAACCTTTTGTTTCGATATTTTTTCAAATTTTTTCTGATTCAGATGTTGTTTTAACCTAAAGATGTACTCAAAGCCGCCTTGTATGTAAACTTTTTTATTTCTTTGTATACTTTATTTTATTTCTTTGCAGTTATTATCAGATCAATCCAAAGCAAATAGCAATAAAACTTGGCCCGTTTACCCCACCATGCATTATTACACCAATCCATGAGTTTTTAGTCTTTTGAATAATATATGATTGAATGAAAATCAGTGGTATCAATATAAGCAACAACTTCCATCCAAAGGCAATATGAAATAATGCCCAACCAAATCCATGAATTAACCAGGCATATTTACCAAAAGCGACTTCTTGCCTTGGCAGCATTACTCCTCTCCACAAAAATTCTTCACCAAATATATTCAAAACCCAATAAGGAGCCCATACCAAAAGCAACCAATACCGTCCTTTTGTCAATGGTTCAAAAGACATAAAAGCTGGTGAATGGTCAAATTTACCTATGCTATGCTCCAGTCCTTTCATTATTATCATGCTCAATATTCCTACTATAGCTAATCCCAAAAAGCACCAAATCAAATCAGATTTTGTAATCCTGCGAAATCTCAAACGTTCATTCCAAGTGCTTTTGTTTATTTTATATCCTTCAGATTTCAGTATCAATATTGCAACTATTATCAAAGGAGTAAAAATACCTATCCCTGCAATAATGAACCAAAAAAGTATTGTTTCCAGTCCTGTTTTATTACTTAGCCAAGGAATTAAATATTTAGTCAAATAATACATTAATAACGATGCTGAAATATAAATCGCAAAAGAACCTGCTAAACCAAGTCTTCTAATCTCAGTATTATTTTGCATGTTTTTTCCTTTTTAAAAGTGAAATTGTATCGCCCATACAACAAAGCAATTCAGCCTGATTTTCCCATAATATCTTCCAAAATTTCAATATAATCGTTTCATAAACAATTATTGGATGCTTACTAATACGATTGTGTAATTTAGAGATAAGATAAGATGTTGATTAAAAACAATGTATATTAAATTGAAACCGGTTTTTGTCAGAGCAATGGATTGGTACATCAGTATAAAAAGGGATTTCGTTTTTCTCATGTATTCTCTATATTCATTACTAAATAACAGAAGATATTTTAACATAATTCGATTAATAGTGCAGCTATTTCGCCTGACTTCTTCCAGGATACATTTCAGCCAAGAAGAAGAATTTCTCATAAGACATGCGAAAGCTATGGTTGTAACTAAATGTTTACTTTTATACAAGATAAAAATAACCGATTTATCAAAATTATAACATTACACAACATATTTCATAATTTTAACAAGTATCTGTTTTTGAATTTTTGCTTATTGGCTCTGCTTGTCACGCTCCCAACCCAATGCCTTCAGCTTGGTCTTTTGAAAAACTCTTGATGTAATGTATTGTTAATATGCTACTGGTGCCCGCCTATACTTTCGTGTTCATAAATATTCAAATATAGTCGCTTTCTCTATTTTGCTTAATTATGTCTTAACCGTTTTTCATCCTCAAAGATGCCTATTCACCACTGCAGACTATCTTTTAACCTGAAATAAACCGAATTTACCTTGCCCACCACTGAATATGGGTTGCCCATACTGTATTTAAGCTGCCCGACAATAATTTACTCCTATTATGCTTAAAAGAACAGAGAAAACATGTTTACCCCATTACAATGGCACACCTCAATTGGAATTACTATTGTGATGACAGCTTGCCAGGCCGTTTTTTTCACCTGCATATTTCTGTATTAAACTTTCAATGAATGTTTTTTATATCAAAATCTCTTCTGATCTGAGATCTGTTATATTTTACCAGAGATGCTCAAAAGAAAGCCTAAACTGAAAAAGAAAGTGAATATGCTCAAATTATCTTTATGCTCATTTCTCTCAACACTGTTCCAGTTGTTTTTTTTCTTACCCATTATGGTCGATGCAGCCAATATTGTCCTGATGGAAAAACTGGACATCTCAGAGGTTTGGGCAGGACACCCGGTTAACTTCGCTATCAAAACAACCGAAAAGTTGCAGTGTGTAGCCTATTATAACACTGATCGCAGAATGGTCGTTGCTTCCCGATCACCCGAAAGTATATCATGGAAATATACCGAGCTGCCAACTACCACCGGATGGGATTCTCACAATTATATCGCCATGGCCATAGATGACTCCGGCTATATTCACATAAGCGGAAATATGCATAATGTTAATCTTATCTACTTTCGTTCGAAAAATCCCTGGAACACCGATTCTTTTGAATCCCCAGGGATGATTGGAACTCTTGAGAACAGTATTACTTACCCTGAATTTATCGAAGGTCTCAACAATCAACTCTTCTTTCAGTACCGCACCGGTGGAAGTGGTAATGGAATCACCATCTGCAACAGCTATGATTCAGAAACAAAAAAATGGACCCGCTTAACCAGTAAAGGATTATTTGACGGAGAAAACAAGGTAAGTGCCTATCATATTTCCCCTGTCTTTGGACCTGACAATTTTTTTCATGTTATCTGGATGTGGCGAGAAACACCGGTTGCCAATACCAATTTTCATATATCACATATGAAAAGCAGCAATCTGATCACCTGGCAAACAATGTCCGGGAAAAGCATTTCTATACCTGTTAAAACCAGCACTCCTGATGTGGTAGTGGACCCCATCCCCAGCGGACGGGGTCTCATTAATATGGATTATTGGATCAGTTGGGACAGGCAAAATCGTGCAGTAGTTACCTATCACCGTTACGATGACAACAATATCAGCCAGATTTTCAACACCCGATGGGAAAATGGAGAGTGGAAAATCTATCAAACCAGCAACTGGACCTCCTTCAAATGGAATCTTGATCGTGAAGGCTCATTGTCGCATGACATTGCAGCAACACCGCTTTGCATCGATGAAAGCGATGAACTGATACAGGACTATTTATATCCAAACCAGAAGTTGAAGAGGTGGATTCTCAATGAAGAAAACCTTAAACCCAAAAGCGATATTATTTACGAACCTCCACAAGCAATGAAAGAATTATATGAGGTCCAATCCACATTTCCAGGTATGCAGGTCAACCGTATTCGTGATGGAGAATACTATTTGAGGTGGGAAACAATGCCTGTAAATCAGGACAAAGCCCGTCCCGATGGTACTTTCCCCTCGTCAAGTACATTACGCATCTACAGGTTCTCTGCCGAAACAAAAGTTCATAAACCATTCAGGACTTCTTCAGGTAGTTTTTATGTAAAGGAAAACCATTCAAGCATAATTATAACAGGTGATTTAAATAAAACGTACCAGGGCAATTCCTTAACTGCATCAGTCTTTTCTTTCAATGGTAAACTGGTGTCAGAAAAAACTTTCCTTAACGGGCAACAGTGCCGGATTTCTATTGGAAATTTCTCAAAAGGGTTGTATCTGATCAAAGTTACACAAGATAAGGCAACCTCCGATATTAATGTTGTTTTCTGTGAAAAGCTGGTATTGCGATAATCTGCTTAGGTTAAAGGATAAAGTACAACACATTGATGGCTGTTAACTCACCAATCGGGGTGCTCATCGTGAGCGCGGAACAAGAAAACTGCAGGATTGAAAATAAGGTTTATGGATTCTCGAAATCTCAAATCTCAATTCTTTAATTACTCTTTCTCACTATAGTTGCCTTTCCATATCTCTTTTCCCACACCTGGCAATAAGTTGAATCTCTTGTCTTTTTCTTTAAAATCGTCAAGATACTTGTCACCTGTAACACCGATATTAGCGTATTCGCGGGTGCCCCGTACAGCCGATGCCTCGATTCCTCCAGTCAGATTTACCACTCCAAGATTCAGGCTTCCTTCAACACTTGCACGTAAATCGACATCCTTTGCAGAAAATGTTCCATCGCTTGCTTTTACAGCAGTAAAGCCTATCGCGGATTTCAGTGATGGGCCTGGTCCCTCTTTCATGACTCCGCCGCTTATACTTATTCCGCCATCGTAGGTGGTAGTATTCCTCAGATGATTTGTAGCAATATTAAAATTAATACCAATGAAAGACAGGTCAATTCCAAATCCGGATACTGACTTGTATGGATTGACCTTTGATTTTAAAAATCCGACATCTATCTCATATTCATACTTTGCAATGAATTCCTTGTAATATTCAGAATTCTCATCAAGAATACCCTGATCAAATTTCTTCTTGTCCTCAATGTTCTTTTTTATCTGTTCGTTGGCAAGCCGATGTGCCTCCTCCTCAATCTTTTCTTTCAGCTTACGAATCTCTTCGATGTCACAATCGCAAAGTTCAGGATCAAAGTACTGAGCAATACCGTAGGCATTAAGTACATTGGTCATTGCTGTTTTGATTTCTGTTATCAGGTTACCGGTAATATCCTCCTCAAGATGTTTTCTCACATCGGCATCTGAGATAAGCATGACATGTTTCATACATTCACTGTATGCAGGTCCAAAATTTTTCTGGATCTTTTTATAGGCAACCGCAGCCATCTCCGTAGCCTGATTCCAATAGGGTCTGCCCAGATTATTGAATTTTGGTGCGTAATCAACGTGCAACTTATGTATCAGAACCTTGCGTCTGTCATCATCCATCTCCCTGTTCTGCAGTTCCATCAACTTGTTCTGATACTCCATTGATAAAGGTACCAACTTAGCCTGATAAAGCTGTGCAATCTCGGCTATGGTTTTGCCAGCATTTACATTAATTAGTCTCATGTAGCTCTGATAAGCGAGTTTCTTTTTATTGAGTGCCAGAACATTTTGTTGCTGAATCAGAAGATCATTCGGATTTGCATAGGAGTATGGATTAATAAGCATCACCTTGTATTCGGGTGATGACTGGGCAAGCTTTTCATATACCGGCATAACATCTTCTGCTTTCGCTTTTGATATGGCAGAACTCATCTCCTTGCTGTACTGTTCTGTCTTACCGGCAATACTGTTTATTCCGCTAATCTTTACATCAGGATTCCAGTTTTCATACTTTTCAGGATTCTTAATGGCATCGTTTACAATTTGTTGAATATTTTCCACATCAAAACCAAGGTCTGCATCGGCACCGAACTGTTTCAGCATATCAATCTGATTCTTTATCATCGATTCTGCTTCGTATCCAGCAGTGCTAATCCCCAATTCCTTGATCTGATCCGCAAGAGCTATTAGTGCAGACTGCCCTGATTCTCGAGACATGTCCTGATAGTTTTTTATCATCAGTATGTAGTCGATGCTGGGGGCCTTTACGATCATTCTGTCCTGAATAGACTTAACGTCTTTCCTGATCCTTTCTGCAGTGTTTCTGTCCAACGCCTCAATAAAGTCGGCGGTAGTCGCCGGATTGATTCTGTTAACAACCGCAATCTTTTCCTCAAGATCTGATTCGGTAGTCTGGTCAGTTTCGTTTTCGGGTTCATCCTGCGACAATCCTTTCGTCAGTTGTAAAGTGGCGCGGGTAAATGCAGGTGAATATTTCGTGTGATCAGATATCAGATCCAGGGCATTCTTGAATCTTTTTTGCGCCATGTAACAATTGTACATCCCCATAACTGATGTGTAGTCTGAACTATCTGCAAAATGAGCAGTTTTAAACAGGGCGAAGGCCTCATCAAATCTTTTTGTGTCAAGAAGAAGATTACCCATGCAGTTCAATGGAACAATACTCTTTCCCCCATATTTCGAACCGGAAGCCGATTTGGTAATCGCATAGCTATACAATTTCAGTGCGTCATTTATCAATTCATTTTCCAAAGTCTTACTAATGGCTTTATTAAGTATTAATTCATCCATAAAGGTCGCTATCGCAGTAGCTGCGTTAGTGGCTGCAATAACATTTTGGGGATCATAGGAAAAAACCGCCTGGCTCAGAGCAAGATAAAAATACTTGGCATCTGTATAACTGATCAGGGCGGCGACCCTGGCAGAGTTTGCCTTGCAGAGAACGGTATCTGTAACCTTCCCGTCAAACAAAGGTGGAATAGATATGATACTCTTGTATTCAGCTATGAAATCCGCTTCTATTTTTGGATAAGCAAACTTATAATACTTTTCAGCTATTGATAATGCATCCTTTTCAGATACCTGCAATATAATACCATCGGTACCAGTATTTGATGCAGATGCAATATTTACATTGCAAATGATAAGAAGAAGGAATAAAAAACCCAAGCCTCTGCTGATTGAATCTCCTGTCAAAACCATTATCAGTCCTTTATACTGTTGTATTTATTATAATATTC
>CAYYNL010000098.1:0-17610 GCA_964472925.1 uncultured Fibrobacter sp.
TGTGGTATTTGATAACCTGGCTGGAGGAGTCCTTTTCGTAGAAAAGATTACTGCTAGAACGCAGGTTAATGGAAGTAACCATCCTGAAGTTGGATTCACAGCATTTTCTTTCTGCGAAGAAGAGTTTGAATGTGTAGGTTTTTCCAGCAGTCAGTTTCAGGTTATCCAGATTCACCGAGCCCTCCGCTGCCATATGGAGACCTCCCAAATCGACTACCAATTGGCTGTCAATAAACACCCATACATCATCATCACCCCTGAAATAGAAGGTCTGACCCGGAACGTATTCAAACTTGGCTGACAGTTCCATTGTAAACCAGAAATTATGATCTTTTCCATCAAGCCCTTTATCTACAGTATAATTGGGGTTTTTAATGGTGCGGGCTTCATCCAGATAACGAAAATCGTCCAGAGGGAAAAAGGCATCGGTGTCATATTCGTAAAGGCCGTCTTCATTTTTCTGCAGAGTTATATTATGGCATATTTCGTTGGTGTAGCCTCCGCTTAGATTTTCAGCTACATACCATTTATTGAAATTATCAGATTGGCAGGCACCAGCAGTTTTAACCGGTTTTCCATCGGTACCCAGACGTTTCTGTACCATCCCCTTAGTGGCTTTTTCCTTTCCGTCACAGGCGGCGGCACTTTCTCCGAAATCAGCGCTTTCAGCTTTGTCTCTGAGCGTGACTGCAAGGGTTATTATACCACAGTCACCGGTAAATCCAGGAAATGTGGTTTCGATAACTGGAAGGCCATCAGGGAGAGGATCTGGATAAATCCAGACAGTATCAGAGGCCGCCAATGCCTCTGTAATATCAATAAAATCACCTTCTCCGGCTCCATTATTAGTATAAACTTTTTTGTTTTTCGAATTGACAAACTTGACCTTCAAAGAGCTTAGGTCTCCAAAATAGTTATAGCAAAACCATCCGCAATAATCCGGCATTTTTCTCATTTTTACGTTAGCCAGTTTATAGATGTCGGCTCTGGGAAAGCCTGTTTCCCAGGGATTGAAAAAAGCTATTAATTTGCTTGGCGGCGGGGTGAAATGGATAACAGGAGCGGAAGTAGGAGTGGGAAAGGTGATCCAAACTTCGTTAGCTTCGGTATTATCAGCAAAAATCGAAGCCATAGTGAGCTGAGGCTGTTTGGCTGGAGGGTAAGTCAGCCGGTTTGCCATGTTATCATAGGCAGTAGGGATAACACTCATTATCTCTATGCGTTGGACGGACTTTCTGGTGGTAGAGACAAAAGTATAGCTGTACCAGTTTCCGCCTTCACTGGTCATAACTTTGCCTGGATACCATCCTGGTTCTTCCGATGCAATGTAGAGAGGTGTGTTAGCTCTTGCTGTATCTTCTACTGCCCATGGATGTTGAATATGTAAAACGATCTGGGCGGTAGCTTGGTTTAGAAACAGGGGAGAGAGGATTGCACACAGAAGCAGATGCTTTAGATTTCCCAATGCTTTCATAATCACCAATCCTTACAGTTGGTTTGTATATAGGAAAAATTAAATCATACGGGGAATAATTATAGCCCCTGAATGAAAAAGTAATGATCGGTTAAAGATTATACTTTCTTTATTATCCGCAATCTGTAAGATATAGTGATCATTGGTTATGTTGACGGTTCAATTATTGACTATCATCCCTATGGAGAAAATGGTCATGAAAGCCAGCCACAAGTAGAGAAGAGTGGTGTTAAGGAACTGTTCTGATAACGATTGTCCTTCACTTTGTTTGTTGGTTTTGATTTTCTCTTTTTTGCTTAGAAGAAAGTGCTTGTATATGGAAAAAAGAGTCCAGATTAAAAGCACTACACCGGTAATTTTGGCCAAAATTGTTGGCAGATCCATTTTTATTCCTTCATTTAGGGGTTATTAGAATAGTTTTCATTTTTCAGGATTGTTCGGGCATTTGCAGGTTGATTTTTATAGCAACCATCCTGCGCGATGCTATCTCCAGATCATTCCATAAAAGCACGAATTCATAGTCTCCTTCCTCTGGCAGAGGCAAACCATTGATATTGCCTCCAATCTCTACCACTGCTCTTCTGCTTGCTGGTGCTTCTACTTCCCAGGGAGGAAGAGTCATAGAAAAGCTTCCGCTTTCTTTTCTAAAAATCAATTGAGCTCTTCCAGGGGTGGCGACATCGGTTAAAGCAACATAAATAGCGCAGTTACCGTGTTTGGAGGGGAATGCTGGGCTGTTGATGGAGCTGAAAGTTCCTGACAAGATACTTTTTCCGGTATGGGCATCTCTATAATAATTGTCACAGATTACCATAGCCAAAACGATTGGTTTCATAGGAATTCGACTGATACCTTTTGCTAAAGATTTTTAATAAGATTTATGAATATAATAATCGCTATTAAAAAAATCTGACTGCATTTTGTTTTCAGAAGATGGTTGATGGCCTCTTTAAGAAAGATAGGCTGTAAACACGTATGAAAATGCAAGTATTATGCCTCAGAAAAAATTCGTTTTCACTTCCTCTTTATTACTGCATTTCTTTAAGATTCTGAAAATTGGTTCTTGTTTTGATGCACAAATCATAAAGAGGTGCCGAGTCTCTCAATCCCGAACCTCTGAACCGGAGGGAAATCTTTATGAAATGTCAGATTATCGCTATTATTGTATCGGTTAATATCGGTCTGTTCAGTTTAGAAGCAAAAGAGCTCATAGGTTTTTCAGCTCTCTATGATCAATATGCTTTTTCCACCTCATTTAAAGATATATACAAAAAAAACGGTATTACTTATAAAACTACACAAGTCAATAAACTGGAACCAACAGATCTGGTCCATTTTCAGATTGATCAACTGGCGGTAAGCCCTTTTCTTTACGTTGCACGGGATAAAGAGGGTAGATGCTCACTGATGATAGATATACCTCAGCAAAAAATTGCAGATCTTTTTGAACTGGCTGCTCAGGCACTGGAAAATGACAATTACGAGGAGGTAAAAAATCTCTATGAAAAGGCTTACATAATAGACAGTCTGTATTTTAAATCCGCATCGAATCTGGGAGATGCATGGAGTTTTCTGGGTGATTATCGTCGTGCCGAATATTACCTGAAACGAGCTATTCAGTTAAACGATGCAGGCTATCAGGAATATCTTTTTTTAGCAGATGTCTATGATAAAACCGGAAAAAAACGTGAAGCACTCGATGCTATTACATACGCATTCATGCTTAATAAGAATAACCCCTATCTGCTTCACTTTCTGCAAAACATTTTGGAGAAAAACAATCTCTGTCTCAACGAAGACAGACTTAAGTTCCCTTTCAGAATTAAAAAAACCGGTGTAAAGGAATGTGAAATTCAATATCAGAATTCTGATGACTTTGTCTGGCATGCTATGGCTAACTGTCTGGCATGCTGGGAGATGGAACCGGATCTTCAGATTAAGCTACAGGGTGAGCAGATGTTTTCCTATAAGGTCCAGATGTATCGGGAATGTTTGATAAAGCAGGGATATTATCTGGATATTTTGAAAAAAGGAGGCAAAAAACTCTCTGATGAAGAAGAAATTTTCCTGGAAAAAGTAAGAAAAAAGCACGTCGATTCCATAGTTTACTGGGAGATAATGGCTGGTGAAGAACCATATATAGTGTTCCTGCTCTCTGCAAAAGAAAGACAATCGATTGTGCAATATATAAGAACTTATGTCTATCAGAGCAGAATAAAGTGACACTCATCATATACGATTAACAAAAAGAATATAATAGTTGAGGTTTAGAAATTCAGATGTTCACAGGTTTTTTGATAGAAATTCACCCCGTCTTGAAGCGCTCCCACTTTATTAAGGGGCATTTTTGGGAGGATTCCTTACCTCAATATGATATTGTCAATTAATTAATAGATGCATTTAATAATATATCAGATGATATTGTTTGTTAATTAAAAAGGAGAAAATGAAAAAATGGAACATCATGGCCTCAATCTTAGCAGAAATCCTTTTAATATGGGTAATGATCACTATGAACAGGCACCTTCAAAACAGCAGCAACCATGGCCTGGTTACGAAAAAAACATTCGCCCTAAAGTTGATCATGGAGAACAAAGCTACATGGGAGGAGCAAAACTGGTTGGGTTGAAGGCACTGATTACCGGTGGCGATAGCGGTATAGGACGCGCCGTTGCTATAGCCTTTGCCAGAGAGGGAGCTGATGTAGCCATCACCTACTATGAGGAGAAGGATGACGCCATGGAGACCGTCGGATGGATTCAGGAAGCCGGGCAGACTGGCAGGGCTTTTCAGGCCGATTTGCGGGACCAGGAGGACTGCGAATCGGTGGTCGACAGAACTTACCATGAACTCAACGGTCTCAACCTTTTAATCAACAATGCTGCAATCCATATTGAGAAGCAAGAACTAAGCGAAGTATCACCGGAACAGCTTGAAAGTACCTTTAAAACCAACTTTTTTTCTTATTTCTGGGTAACACAGACAGCTTTGAAATATCTGCATTCCGGTGATGTAATCATTAACACCGGGTCTTTTACAGGGTTTAAGGGGCATAAAACACTAATTGATTATGCCGCTTCCAAGGCTGCAATTCATAACTTTACCAAATCTCTGGCTTTAAAGCTTGCTCCCAAAGGAATAAGAGTAAACTGCGTCTCTCCAGGACCGGTATGGACTCCGCTTATTCCATCAACACGTGAAGCAGAACAAATATCCATGCTCGATGAAAACACATTGTGGGGAAGACCAGCTCAGCCTTCCGAGATAGCTCCTTCATTTGTTTTTCTGGCATCTACTGATGCACGTTTTTATACTGCAGAAATTCTTACTCCTTCAGGCTCTGTTCTTGATCTATAAAAAAGAGACCAGCCTGGAGGCATTTGGGTAGAAGGAGGTGACTGATATTTCAGGAGAAAACAAGATGTTCCAGGAGTATCTTAAGACCAATGCCAATAAGCATCACACCTCCTGCTATTTCGATTTTGTTTTCCAGAAAAGAACCGCATTTATTGCCAATGTAGGTACCGGAAAAAGAGAGGAGGAAAGTGATGGAGCCAATTACGGTTATGGGGGCAAGAATTGAAATCTCCAGAAAAGAAAGAGTTACGCCGACCGCAAGTGCATCGATGCTGGTAGCCAGTGCCATCATGAATAGTATGGGAATTTCCATTGGATTGCTGAGCAATTGTTTCTGTTCCAGGTTCCTGGATTCCAGAATCATTTTCAATCCTAAAAACACCAAAATTGCACAGGCTACCCAATGATCAAACCCTTTAATCCAAAAGGCAAACCTTATTCCCCCAATCCATCCCAGTAATGGCATAATGGCCTGAAAAGAGCCAAAAAACAATCCAATTACGATTGCATAGCCCAAACGCATTTTTTTTATGGCGATACCGCTGGTAATAGAGACCGCGAAGGCATCCATAGAGAGCCCTAAAGCGATCACAATTATAGACACTAAGCTCATAGGGGAATAAAACTCATATATCTTGAATCAGCTTCTTAAGGCCGCTTTTCTCAAATAGAACTGTGATTCTGCTGGGAATGCCACTATCTTTACCCACCACTACACCATGTTCATTGAAACTCTGGTGAAAGATAGTTTCTCCCAATAAAAAATGATCTGTTGGTTTATAGGTGCGAGGTGTTTGATTTTTATTGTTTTGCTCAAGCAGATCTGTGCCAGAATAACAAGCGGTCTTAAAACATTTGGTACAGTAATATTCATAGGTGGAAAGACGATCAAGCACTTTGCCACTTTCAGCAATGCTTCTATCCAATTGTGCAGGAATAACTTTATTACAGAATCTGCAGTAAAGATCCAGTTCTTCAATAGGAGAAAATGTTTCAGACATGAAAAAAAACCCTTTCTTGCTCCGCTATAAAGATTTGGATTAAAAGATTATAGAAAAGTGAAATTACCACATGGTCCTCTTGAAATCAAATGTTAGTTATGGTCCACTGGAAAAATGATTATTGAACATAGTTACCAATAATTTTTACGGTCCTTTTTTAAGCGTAAAATACTCCGATACAAACCACCTTTCAGAAACAATAAGCAAAAGGATCGAAGAGAGTTACTTTAAAAGTTTTCGGTTTCAAATGGCATTGTGATTACCTTATTTTATAGCTTTAAATCAATCCAATTAGGTCGGCCTTTGAACGCTGCTTAAGTGGGTCTTAGACATCATGAGGAAAAAGTGGCAGATATTAAATTATGTGCTTTTTCCCAGAACAGAGAAGCTGCATTATTAATTACATCTGAAATTAATCTGCCGTATTCGGTGTTACAAAAGGGGTGTTATGAGAATTGTTTTCCTTGGGTCTGCTGATTTTGGGATTCCATCATTGGAAAAACTTATTGAGTTACATACTGTTGTGGGAATCGTAAGTACTCCAGCCAGGCCTCAGGGCAGGGGATTGCGCTGCATCGATTCGCCTGTAACCTGTTATGCCAAAGAACATGGTTTAAAGCCGATAATTACCACAGATGATCTTAAATCAGAGCAGATAGTGTCATCGCTGGCTGCACTGAGAGCAGATCTTTTTGTGGTAGTGGCATTCAGGATACTGCCAAAAGCTATATTTGCACTTCCTCCATTAGGAACCTTGAATATTCATGCATCATTGCTTCCTAAGTTCAGGGGCCCCGCTCCCATTCAGAGAGCAATAGAAGCGGGAGAAAAAGAAACAGGTGTCAGTGTGTTTCGCCTGGATGAGGGAATTGATACCGGAGAAATTCTTTTACAGAAAAAGATCTCAATCGGTGAAGAAGAAACTACTCCGGAATTATATCAAAGATTAAGTGTTGCAGGAAGCGAAGCACTGATGGAGGCAATAGGGATGCTGGAAAGCGGGCAAATCAACCCTTTAAAACAAGACGATTCATTTGCATCAAAAGCTCCGAAGCTAAAAAAAGAAGAAGCACAGATAGACTGGAAGCTTTCTTCTGAACATATTTTTAACAAAATTCGTGCATTTAAGCCATTTCCCGGAACATTCACTTTCTTTAACGGAAAGAGACTGGGAATCCAATGGGCTCAGAAGTTAAATGGAAATACAGGAAATCATGCAGGAACGATAATCAATGTAACCCATGATTATTTTGATGTTCAGTGTGGAGTCGGGATTTTAAGGGTATTGAAGGTGAAACCGGAAGGAAGAAAAGAGATGGGTGTACGGGACTTCTTGTCTGGAACAGAGATAAGAGAAAAGACGGTTCTGCACTGATTTACGAAAAAACTACAAAAAAAAGGAATTTAATTTGAGACCAGAAGGAAACAGGCGAATGGGAATAAGGGAGCAGAAAAAAGCGAATCCCCGCCAGCTGATACTCAAGATTTTTACTGAACTGGACAAAAACAGAAGTAATCTTGATCACATAATGAATGTTGTTTTACGAGGATCTCACATCGATCACAGAGACAGAAGGTTTGTTTTTGAAATAGTTTATGGCATACTGCGACATAAAGCTACAATCGATTATACAATCGATAAGTATCTTTCACAGAGTAGTGACCAGAAAGATGAGGATCTTTATAGAATTTTGCGCATAGGAATTTATCAGCTTCTTTATATGAACAAAGTTCCCGACCATGCAGCGGTTAATGAAACGGTTATGTTGGCAAAAGCAGACATGAAAACAGTCCGTTTTTCCAGTGTGATAAATGCTATAATGCGGGCTTTAATAAATAATAAAAAAATAATTCCACTTCCGGACGCCCAGAAAGATCTTATAAACCGTCTGACTGTAGAATATTCTCATCCTCGCTGGATGGTGGAAAGATGGCTTAAGAATTTCGGGTTAGCCAAAACAAAGCAGATTTTGGCTTTTAATAACCAGAAGCCATCAATTTTTCTCAGGCGGAAACTCAGGGATATTTCGCGTCAGCAATTTGAAACAGATGTCAGAAATATTTGTGAACCTGCCACTGGATACCTGAATTTGTACTACAAGCTGAAGAAATCACTTTTACCAGAAAACATTCAGATTATTCACCATGGTTTATGCAATGTACAATCGCCATCATCGGGCTGGGTTGTAGCTTTGATGGATGTAAATAAAGGTGAGCATCTGCTGGATATGTGTGCGGCACCCGGAGGAAAGACTGCTCTTATGTCGGAATTAACCGGTGACAGTGGAACTGTGTGTGCCTGTGAACTGAAGTGGAATCGTTTGATGAGTGTGATTGAGACTTCTAAAAGAATGAATCTGGACAATATTTATCCTTTGATTTGCGATGGTGCTTATCCTCCATTTAACGGATTCTTTGACAAAATTTTACTGGATGCCCCGTGCAGTGGAACCGGTGTTCTTCACCGTCATCCGGAAGCCAGGTGGCTCCGTAAAGAGGAGGATATCCTTTCGCTAACAGAGCAACAAAAGACTCTGCTGAATTCGGCTGCATTACTGGTAGACAAAGGTGGTGTAATCGTCTACTCAACCTGTTCACTGGAACCGGAAGAAAACCAGATGCAGATTGAACGTTTTCTCAAGGAACATCCATCCTTTTGCCTGGATAACATACCTGATTCTGTTCCTCAGCGTTTCATTGATAACAACGGATATCTGGTAATCACTCCTTATGAGCACGGTATGGATGCCATGTTTGGAGCAAGACTGAAAAGAATGAATTGAAAAATCCGATGAATTGACGGAAAATGAGATAAGTGCGAGCTTTATCATTATCGATTTCTAAGGACTGAGACTGAATTTTTGATCATGATTCATCTGTACAGATCTGTTCTACTTTCCATATCGACCGTATTGCTACATCTTTACTGCAGCCCTTCTCCTTATGGGTTTTCTGTAAACCACCTTTATAGCAGAGAAAAATTCAGCGGTTCGGATCTCCACGAAAGAAGTATTGGCATTTGTCTTCTTTTAAAAGATACCGCTTATGACACTGTGCAGTTCCTTCGTTCGAAGAACCACTTTGAAGAATTAAGGAAAGTGAGATCAGATCTGCAATTTATCTCAGCAGATGAAATCGAAAGCCATTTTTTAAACAAATGGAACATGGATTCTTTACATCAGTTTTATACTCTTCTGTTCAGAGGTGAAATCGCTTCATTACAAACCCGTGACTCGTTATGGAAAGGAATAAAAAGCGATTATTATCTGGTGATGCGTCTGAGAAATGCTTCGACTGTAATAACATTAAACAATAATGTCCGTAAACGCGTGAGTGTGGAAGCAGAGCTTTGGGATTGTAAAGAGCAGGAGGTGCTCTGGAGAATCGCGGTAAGGGGTATTTGTATCAGAGGAAAAATTCCGGACAGCCAGTTTCTGTTGGAAGCAGTTAAAAATGCCTGTAAAAAACTCCCTGCACCGATTCCATCATACAGTAAACAATGGTGAAAAATATGCGTGTTTGTGCTGAAAAGATAGTGAAAATAGGTTTTACCAGATCACCAAAAGCAATTTTTGACGAAGTTGAATCGGTTACTGCAGAGATGATCCGGCAGGGATGGTATCTAAAGGACAGTTGTATAGAAGATGGATTAGGATTTGTACACCTTTTTTTTGAACGTGAAATAGATAGTACCTGATTAATACGGCTTGTTTGATTTGAATCGCATCTTTGAACCGAATACTGGTACGTTTAAACGACCGACACTAACAAGCCTACAATTCAGGTAATAAAAAATAACGATGCTATTGCATCTTTGTAGAAGGGAGAATGGTTCATGAAGTATGAATTGGAACAAAAGGGTAGTTTCACAATGATTCACATCTTGGGCAATATCGATTCTACCTCCAAGACTCAAGAGCTTGATCAGAAAATCTCTTCCCTGGTTGAAAAGGGTAATCATCATTTTATTTTTAACCTGAAGCGCACTACTTATCTTGACAGCGCAGGAATCAGTATCTTTATCCATTGTCTCTGTGATGTTCAGCAGAATAATGGCTCTGTATTCATAATTGCAGAAGACAATCAGGTACGTAAAGTTCTGGAGATGGTAGGAATTAATCGACTGATAAAAACATTCCATTCAGAAAAGGAACTCTTTGATTCTCTGAATGTGGAAGAAAGCTGATTTGATCCCAATTGATAATAAATTGGTGGCAAAGAATTCCCCTTAATCCCATTAATCCTAAAAACCGCAGTAGGTGACGATGAAGAACCTTAAGATATTGATGCAGAAAGGCTTGAAGGTTTTATCTACTGGTGATAAGACCGAAAGGACTGAAAGCCTTTATGCGCAATAGATTACGTGTTATCCGCGTCAATCTACTGCGGTTTTTAGGTTAATAAGGGGCACTTCCAGCGGGGGAATTTTGCTGACAAAAACCTTTTAACCACAGGATTTATAACTTCACTTATGCTCTTTCTGTCAATTTCCTTTTAATATGATAATCTTTTTAGATCACAGATATTTACTAATATTGACTTATATATCTGTTTCCGTTATTACGTGGAAATTTATAAAGATATACAAGAGAGTTGCGGTCGTAGTTATAGGTTTTCTGTTTTTCTTTAGGAAGATCGGAGATTTCACCTTGAACAAACCCCAATTGAGAGAACCAGTCTGAGGTCTGGGTTGTAAGAAGAAAAACCTGCTTTAATTTCATGGCTTGTGCTTTTTCCATCAGATAGGAAACGATTTTTTTACCGATTCCCGCATTAATATACATTTCATCTACAACTATGGCGGCGATCTCTCCCTGTTGACCGTATTTGTGCAAGGCACCACATCCGTGTACTGTACCATCTACTTCATATACTATGTAGTCTTTGATTTTTTCTTCAATATCAGAAGCTGTTCTTGGGATCAGTATTTTGTCTTCCACTGCAGGATGCATTATGCGAAGGACTTCTGCTATATCAGAGTGGGTCATTTTCCGGATATTTTCATGCTGATTTCCATAGATCATGGTACCCAGACCACGGTTGGAGAAGATTTCTTTAAGGATCATTCCCTCTATATGGCCATCTACGATATGAACCCTTTTTACACCAAGGTTACAAGCTTCTAAACCCAGGGATACCAGTTCCAAGGATTCATCGTAACTACCTGAAGCGTTAAGATCAAGGAATGCCTGAGCTTGTTCCCGGTTGAGCTGAGAGATCGTGTCTTCACCTGTGACAAATACTCCATCAGGGATTTTATAATTACCCCGACGAATTCCACCCTTATCAGTAACAAAAAAAAGTTTTGCAGCTTTAAGTTCGATACTAAGAGTAAGGGCTAATTCATTCGATGAAAGATTATAGGGTTTCCCTTTGACACTCCATCCGATGTTGGGAAAAATAGGTATAAGGCCATCTTCCAGAACATTATTCAGGATATCAATCTGCAACCGTTCGACAGTACCGGAGCTCTGGTAATTTATACCATTTCTAACTCCAATACTTCTTGCCCGAACCCAGTTACCAATTACCGCATGTGCTTCACATTCAGCAAGCATGGTCATGATATTGTTGGAAACATCAAATGCAGCCATTTTTATGAAAGGAATTGATTCCGGGGGGGATATCCGGACACCATTTACGGTGGAGCAACTGACATTATAGGTCTTAAGGACCTCATCGATTCTGGTTCTTGCGCCTGGAACCAGAATGATTCGAATACCCATACGGTGCAGAAGTACCAAATCTTTTATAAGGATAGGAAAAAGAGGGTTAGAAATAAGAATATCGTCAATTTTAATTACAAAAAGCTCATTTTTAAAACGATCGATATAACCGAATGCCTGCCGAATTACTTCAGATTGTTCTTTTAGCTTTGATTTATCCATGGTGATTTCGAGAGTCGGGAATCTTTCTACTGAGTTGTAATCCTTTTAATTCGATAGGAAAAATACACTATTGTTGGTCTTTTGAGACATTTTTTGTTCTTAGTGGGCTTTGGGCCGGATTTTTTTGGAATAAGAATCATTTAGTAACAACGGTTCCATAATAATAAGGAAGGCGTGCATAGAATCTGACGAATAACAGGCAAAAGCAACAATAAGTGCTAACGGTGGAGAATCAGATAAAAAGGTTATTTGCAAATCCGGAGATCCAATTTACACCTGTGAAATATTGAAACTTCCGATTTTGTAAATTGGAATTTGTTTAGGATATGAGATTTGGAAATTTCTTGCCGATTACATACCACCAACCTGTTTTATACATTATTAAATCTTTTTATCTCTTCGAGAATTTCCATTGACAAGCCAGTTGCTTTCTGTATCTCCTGGATTTCCATGTTCTGTAAAAAAAGATTATGAGCCGAATCAATTTTTCCTCTTGTTTCAGTTATTCTTTCTAGAGGCAGACTGGTTATTTCCTGAATCAGCTTCTCATCCATTCCTCTTACAATCATTCTTTGGGCGACATCTAATCTGCCAGTTTCTTTACCGATTTTTTTGCCTTTCTCCATTCCCTGTCTTTGCAATATTTCCAATATTTTAGACACTTTTCGTTCCCCCTGATTAAACCAGTTGATAATTTTTCTGACTACCTGGTGGCGTATTTTCGGATGGGCGGCATTTTCTATGTATCTTCCCACGATATCCAGATTAATCTGTATTTGATCACCAGGCAGCTCCTTAAAGATTTCGAGTATGTGGTCAATTTGGGTCAGCAGTTCTTCTTTTTGTATATATTTAAGCACATAAAGACCGATTCTTAACAGGGGGATCCCTTTTATCTGATGATCTGGAATAATGGAAATATTAAAAAGCTCGAAATGAAAATTCTGAATATATCGGTAGTCGTTATCAATAGGGTCGTAAATGGAGGCGGTGTCCTGAGGAATCTCCCGCTCATCTAGCCCATGATAAACCACTATCGGAATAACCCTTATCTCTTTTTTATGTTCAGGATGCATCTTTGCATAGCGTTGTCTTAATATATGCATGTATTCATCAAGCTTTTTACCTACATCAGGATCTCTGGCGCTTTTATGCTCAAGAAGTATCAGAATGTGATACCCGGAGTTTTCCAATTGGGCTATTAAAACCAGATCGGAAAGCCGCTCCTCATATTGCTCATTTACCAAATCGTTCTCAAAAAGTTCCATCGTGTCAATATCGATTCGATAACTTATCAGATGCATAAGGTATTCGGTATAAAGACTGCGCAGAATTGGTTTTCTACTGAAAAACTCCTTGAAGAATTTATCATGTGGGTTTTTGATCTTTGTGTTCATAACTCTATTTGATTAAAAAATTACTGTTCAGGGAGTAAACCGGCAAAAGCAAAAATAAAGCCGATCCCCTAAAAATATGCGTATAACAATGCAGGTGGAACACCTGAATAGAGTCGTGATTAAATCACTTTCAGGTAACCGGGGGGCGGGGGAAACTTATCCATCACACAATCTTTTATGCCTTCATCTACTGATCCCAACCAGACAGAGTTCAGCTTTATTATTGAACTAATCAAAGCCAAAATCTACTTTAATCTGGTAAAGCAGTCATAACTGGCCGGATGGAAGATTCTATGCAAAAAAGGATAT
Organism: uncultured Fibrobacter sp.; assembly: GCA_964472925.1. Classification (GTDB taxonomy): domain Bacteria; phylum Fibrobacterota; class Chitinivibrionia; order Chitinivibrionales; family Chitinispirillaceae; genus JAAYPC01. The sequence continues at coordinate 13,427 of CAYYNL010000098.1, forward strand.
CTCCTAAAAATACAGAGGTAATAGTTTTTATAAAAGCTCACCGAAAACAAACCTGGCCTTTTCATTTTGCTTTCAGGTTCTTATACATTCCTGCAATCATATTTATAATCTGTCCTTTTAATGATTATGCAGAGCAAAATCTGCACGAAGAAATCCTGAAAAGGGTATCGATGGTAAATATTGAGTCTATAGGTGCTCATTTAAAGCGATTGCAGGATTTCAAGTCAAGATATGCTTTGAATGATAGTTGCCGGGCAGCAGAAAAATATCTTTTTGAGTATTTCAAAAACTGTGGAATCGATTCAGTCTGGTATGATACCGTTTTTCACAAAGGGACTGCTTTGCGAAACGTATTTGCTTCTATCAAAGGTAATGTTGATCCTGATGCAGTTATAATATTGTGTGCCCATATCGATGCCACTTCAGATACGCCTCTTGACTGCGCACCTGGTGCTGAAGATAATGGTTCAGGCGTTTCAGTTGTCATGGAAGCAGCCAGGATTCTTGCCGACGCGGAATTGCCTTATACATTATTGCTTATCGGGTTCAGCGGTGAGGATATTGGACTTGTGGGCAGCAAAGCAACTGCAGAATCGATGATCAAAAGTAAAAAAAGAATTTGTACGTTACTCAACCTGGATATGGTGGGATGGATTGGTGGAGCTTTCGGGATAAAAGTGTTATGCGACTCCAGCACAATTCATCTGGCAAGAATCGAATGCGATGCGGCTCTGGAATATTCCAAACTGTTTCCTGAAATAATTGTGCGCAATCCTCTTCCCGGTGATAATTATCATTTCCAGATTGCAGGGTATCCATGTCTGTCAAATATCGAGCGATTTGAGCATGATTCGGCTGGTTACAAATGGTATCATACCTGTGAAGATACTTTCGGTAATCTGTCATTACCTTTGATACAGGAAGTAGCAAAAACTGTCATAGCTACTATCATAAAGATAATGGAAATTCCTGCACCCCCTTACAATGTAGAAGCTAATCTTCATGCAAATGATCGGGTAATAAAGTTTTCCTGGGATAAGAATAAAGAGGAGGATATTAAAGGTTACAAGGTATTTTGGGGACTGGAAAGTGATAAATATACAGATTCTGCAGTAGTAGATAGCATATTTATAAATGTGCCAGTCCAGAACGGTGATTTCCTGTATTTCTCTGTAAAATCAATTGATTCTGATAATAATCAAAGCTGGAATTCTAACGAATTGAAAGTTGATATAAATTCTGAAATAAAACATAAATCCGATAAAAATCATTTATACAGGCCATTTTTCATACAGAATACTGCCAAAGGCGTTAATATCTCTTATACTCTTGCTGAGAGACAATTTGTAGAGCTTTCTATCTACGACATTCGCGGAAGACTGATTAATAAGATTGTAAACAGTCACCAAAATGCCGGTACCCATTCTGTATTTTGGGACAAGCGGAATTGTGGAAACATTCTATACATAATAAAATGCAGCAGTGGAAATACCAAAACAGGTGTTCAGACAAGTTGGTGATTTCTCCTTTGTGGAATAAAATAATAAGCAAAGATTAGGTTACAAAAGGTGGTTAAGTCATGGAAATAGGATAAACTCGAATAAACTTGTTTTCACTTTATTGCAAAGGAGTAATAGTGAACCGGTGAACAAAGCTCAGAGATGCTAATTCATAAGGCACAAAGTGGCACCTATCCTGGTCCAAATTTCAAGTTCCTTTTAGCTCCTTGTTATAAGATGTTTTATTTTAGCTGTTCAAAAGCTGACCTGTTTATTGCAAAATAATACTTAGTTTGTTTGCTGGTTCAGGATGTTCTTTCCAGAAAACAGGGAGAATTATGAAATATATAAATGCCTGGATTTTTATCTGTTTTCTTCTTTTCAGTTCTGTTTTTGCTTCAGAAAAAGATTACACTAAAGAATTATTAAGCGATGAAGAATTAGAATCGACAATAATGTTTCTGGAAGACAGTCAGAAGATAAATGAGCTGGTATCCAGGTTACGGGCAATACGTGATGCCCGCAAGGTTGCCGCTATCGATACTGTTAATAATAAAAAGGCGGTTTCATCAGGTTTAATAGCTGTATTTGATACTTTTAAGACAGGGGTGATTCAGAAGAGAACTCAGATACGTAAAGAGTTGTTCTCAGTTCCACAGAAGATTTCAGAGATAAATTCTAAACTGTTGTATGAAGAAAATCATGAACAGCTATATTCTTTTTTAATAGTTCTTCTGATTGCAACCGCTGCTGGTACACTGATTGGAGTGCTTTTTTGGCGAACCGGCGATCATCTTTCCAAAATTGCAGATAATGCCGGTAAAAAATATGCGAAGCTAGCCGGAATTACCGCCTGTTTACTCACTAAGAGTGCTTTTACTTTCTCTTTGATCGGTATGGGACTGACCTTTGTTTTAATTCCAGCAGGTCTTGAACTTAACATAATTGTAAAGAAGGTACTGTTAGCATTACTGGTTTATGTTTCAGCCAGTGCAGTAGTTAATATCATCTGGAATCGTAGATATCCGTTGTTTTCATTCAGTAATGAAGCTTCTTCGGCGGTGATCAAAAATTCGCTGACTTTTATCCGGTTTTCTTTAATTGTTTACATTTTTTACTGTTTTACCAGTGGCTTGTTGCCGGGAGTTGCTCTGATATTATCTCTTTTCTATCAGGTTATTACTATCTTCTGGATTCCTTCAATACTGAAAAAATACCGTTATCCGATCTCTCAATGGTTTACAAATAAATCTATGGAAAGAAAAGCTCTTCCAATGGTAATGATTTTTACGATAAAAAATATTCTTTTAAGAATCAACAATATCACATTTATGTTTTTGCTGCTTATGACACTGATTTGGCTGGCAGGTTATAAGAATGCATACGAAAAAATAACTGTAAGTGCCTTATTGTCTTCCCTGATTATGGTTTGTTCGGTTTATCTAATGGCTTTATGGAATTCTGTTCTATCGAATTTTAACCGATCTCTTAGTAAGGATTCAAACAAAACATCCGATTTTTCTGAATTTTTCGCCAATAACATGGTATTTATCAGAAGGGCTGGACTGATTACTATTATTACTATTTCTGTTATTGCAATATCTCAGGTCTGGGGGATGAGCCTGGGTGGAGTTATAGGTTTAGAGAATGCTTATCTGAAAACTGCATTTCGGGTTATCTCAATTTTGATCGGTGCTTTTATTCTTATTCAGCTTACCAAAGTTATTATTGAAAGGATGAAAAAAGAGGCAGCTATTCACATGAACAGCTCTAACATCAGCAGCCCTATTGAAATTGAGAAAAGAGTTGCTACACTGGGTGATGTTATGCAGAAGATATCTGTTGGTGGTGTAGCTTTATTTACGATAATCATGGTTATGGATGAGCTGGGATTTGATATCAAAGCAATGCTGGCTGGAGTTGGGATAATAGGCCTGGCTGTAGGTTTTGGTGCACAGAATCTGGTCAGGGATATCATTAGTGGACTGTTTCTGATATTTGAAAACCGCATAAGAGTTGGGGATGTTGCCATAATTAATGGTACCGGGGGGCAAGTTGTACAGGTGAATCTGAGAACAACGGTTCTGAGATCATTTGACGGGACGGTGCACGTTTTCCCCAATGGTTCTATCAATTCGCTTTCCAATATGACACATGAATTTTCTTTTTATGTATTTGATATCAGCGTCAGTTATAATGAAAATATCGATAGAGTTATTAAGGCTCTTAAAGAAGTGGGAGAAGAGATAATTTCAGATCCGGATTTTAGGGATGCTATACTGGAGCCACTGGAGATTCAGGGCGTCGATCGTTTTGCAGAATCGGCAGTGGTGATTAAGGCCAGGATAAAAACCCAGCCGATTAAACAGTGGTATGTAGGAAGAGAGATGAACCTTCGGATCAAGCGTAAATTTGACAGTGAAGGGATCCGGATGGCATTGCCTCAGAAGACTTTGTATTTTGGTGAGATGTCAAAACCATTCCCGTTAAGTTTGGAGGTGTTGTCATCGGGATATCCAAATGAGAGAAAAGATGAGACCCCGGATAAGTCTTTTAACGGAGTTTCGGGATAAAGACCTGAAAAACCAGGGGTTTTGGGGCATCAATTCCGTTGCTTGCAGGTTACCCATTTTTTAACTAAAGCCAAACTGACAACTTGCATGGTTTCGCTTCATCGCCTTTAGA
>CAYYNL010000099.1:0-17476 GCA_964472925.1 uncultured Fibrobacter sp.
CCTCATCTTTTTTTTCTATGGTTGCCTGACCTTCTGCAATCATAAAACCGGATACGAAGATATCATCATTTTCTCCGCTACCAACAGTCATATAAGCCTTGTCTAAGCGGTAAACTACATGTTTGTTGGTTTCAATAAGCACAGCAGTCCCCTCTTTATCCTCTTTTGATTCTATCTGTGCGACCGGTTGGGTATGCTGTGGAGCGGGTGGAACTTTTGTTTCTGCCATCACCACATTGTAGTTTGTGTGTCCTGAAACCGGATTATCGATATAATAAGTACCTGTAATTTGCTCTGATGAGCCGTTATTGCCTTGAAATCCTGTCTCCTCGTAAAGGATAGTGTATTTTCCAATCGTAATCTTGTCACCACTGCTCAGATATATCTTCTTTATCCTTTTTCCATTTACAAAAGTACCATTAAGGGAATTCAGATCGCAAAGTACATACTTTCTGTCTGCATCTTCCTCAATTTTGGCGTGACGCCTGGAAACCCCCATATTAGCTATAGAAATAGTATTTTCAGGAAGTCTTCCGATACTGATTACCGGTTCATCCATCTCGTAGGTTTTAAGCGGTTCACCATTGTAAAAAACTACAAATTTTGCCATATTTAGTCTCTAAAAATGAAGCATTATACAAAAAATATACTAAGAATTTCCACTAATCGCAATATCAAGTATAATACCAATCAGGGAAAACCTAAGTTCCAAAGTAGTGTCCTATAAAATATCCACCTGCTCTTTCAAAAACAAGCATTAATTGCACTATGATAGGTTCAGGATATATCTTTTTTTGCTATAAATTCGGTTTAAACATGTGATATACCCGGAGATAGCCTTCTATATGCCTGACGCTTTTATCAGTTTCGCTCTCAATCGGGTGCTTAAGTTAAGCATTATTGCTGTTTTACTTTTTAGTATTGTCCCTATACCCTCTCTTGCTCTTACAACTTCAGACCACAATAGCACAGTTCTTCCTCTTATTCAGAAAAAAAATGCTCTTTCACAGTCTCTGGATTCCCTGGATCTTCTAAAACAACGTAAAAAACGAGAAGGCAGCTCTTTTTCTGAAATCGAACTCAAACAGAAACAAATTCTAGATTCCCTGCAATTAATCCGCAAAATAATTCAAACTGATGTTACAGCCTTATCCCAGCTCTCGAATAACAAAAACCAATTTCCCCTTTTTAGCCACCCCAATTTATCAGATTGGGTGATATCTGTTGTTGCTGTTACCTTATTATTTACAGGTATTTTGTTATTATTCAGAACAGTAAAAAATGTGCTGTTTCGCAGTTCTAAAAATTTCATCAGCAATAAGCCTGCGAATTTGGATACTTCCTTATCAAATCACCCTGATAACTTATTGTCTGGAGAATTTTTGGATCTTAGTGACATTGCAAAGTCGCAAGAAAAAAATGAAGAGCAAATTCATTTTGATGCTAAAGAAAAAGATCCCGATCATCTTGATAAAAAAAATGATAAAGATCTGGAAGTCAATATTCTAAAAGCCGCTTCAGAAGGAATGAGTGTTCAGGAATTATCAAGACATTTTCACCTCAGCTCAGATCATATCACACTTGTTCTTAAACTTGCCGAATCCAGAAAAAAATAAGAACAACAAAAATGCAAGTGTTCATTTTAATGAAACTCCCCATTGCTTTCTACCCTCTTTTCAGGCATAATTAAGTAATATCTAAATCGGACCCTATTCTTCTCTCCAAAAAGCTATCGGAATCAGGGTATTATCCGTTTTAATAGAGGAAAATCTCAATTATAAAGACTGGTGTGGTAGATAATGATTTTTAGTCCCATTTTGAATTTTTCAGAACTAAATAAGCATAGTGCCACAGTCAGACGCTCAGGAACCGGTACAGTCATGCTTGATCCGGATACACAGACTATTTCCATTAAATCAGGATCGGAACTGATAACTGCCAAATACGAGGGTAATGAACTTCATTCCGGCGATTCGATTCGCTACACTCTCTTTAATGATATTTTGCTTATTGAAAAAAAAACAGTAAAGGAACAAACAGACCGTTTAGACTATTTTATCAAACAACAACCTACTGATCTTAATAGAATTACCCACCAGATCAATTCTTTGCTAACCGTGATTTCAAATCCAGTTTTAAGTGATAAAATCAGGCAGGATGCTTTTTCTATTCTTAATTCTCTTGCCGGATTATCCGCCAAGATCGATCCATCACTTATTCAAGAGATCAACCTTATTCTACAAACAAATGGTGAGCTGAATCTGGATTCTACTGAAAAACTGAAAAATTTATTTTTACAAATAAAACAGGCCATTTTAACGCCACTTATGTCTAAATTTATTGAGCTACCAACCCAAAGCATACCTGGAGATATTTACAAATTCGAAATGTTTGAGGATCTGTTAAAATCGCTTCATTTATCAAAAACAATATTCTCTCAAACTGGTACCAGTGCAAAAGCCTTCGATTGCCAATACATTAGAATTTTCCCTTGCGGTAATAAGACCATTGCTGCAATGATCAGCACAGACGAGCTTCAGCAGGAACTAAAAACTCTTATCGGCAGTTTTGTCAGCCCCCCGATGCGATCTGTTCCGGTAAGTACTTTGCAATCCATCATTGAAAACAGAAATCAGCTTAATCTGCAATTATTGAATACGATTGATGTTCTTATGTCAAATTTACCAAACGTTTTCTTTGCCAAGCGAACAGGATCAGAATCGATTCAGAATTCGACTATAACACATTGGCTTTTGACATCGATTGATCACCAGTCCATTTTGCCTGAACTGGTAAACCTATATCCCTCAACTGCTACTTCAATATTATCATCGATAGAAGAAAAATCCTCCTTTTTTCCTGCTTCTGAGAACTTTGGAATAACAGAAAAATTATTGAGTAATATTAAGAGAAAAGAGGACCTGATTCCAATTATCATCGAGAAACTTGGATTTAATTTTGATCGTAAGCTATGCGAACCAGGATTTGCCCTGAGAGAGAGAACCAGTCTGAAAGCATTAATTCTTGGTAAAATATATGACTCTGAAATTAATGCTGCTTTACCTTCGATTTCATCAATAACCAACATTCCAAAATATCCAATGCAGCTTTTGGATAATGTCTGTACCGAATTATTTATAATTCTTGAAAAACTGTCCGGGTGTAATCAATCTGGTCTGGAAACAAAAAGAATTGTTCAGTCTTTATCCGATTCATTATTTCAGATAGACAATATTCGGAAAAATTATTCTCTGTCAGATTTTCAAACAATAGGAGTTGATAAAGAATATGAAAATGGTTTTAAAGAGAACCTGAATGATAAGCTGATTAATTTGCTCTTTGATCTGACAAATAATATCAGGTCACTTCAGAACACCTTTCAAACTGCTGGAGAAAACAGTTCATCTGTCCTATATGACTATTTATTTAAATTTGATCAGAAACTCAATAAATTAATAGAATATTATACTATAGATAATAGAGATTTTCGTAATGCAGACGGATTTGATCCGCAAAGTAATGTTTTATTAAGAGATAAAAACGAAAACGATACTCTCTCAAAAACGGTCTCCAATTGGGGTACAATGCTCAAAGATTCAACCATTTCCGATCAATTATCGAAACCGTTTTTAGATTCTCTTTTGAACCGTATTGAATCACTTCAGTTATTGAGTAGATCCATTTCAACTGCCGATGGAGCTCAACAGGTTCTGGCTCTTCCCATGAATTTTGATGGGGAATGGACAGAAATAAATATTCGTCTGTTGAAAAAAAACAGTTCTAAAAAGAAAGTACAGAAGAATTTTTACAAAGTTGAAATTAATGTTTCCCCGTCAAAATTGGGTGCCATTAGTGTTCAAATGGAATATGAACTAAAAAAAAGATTCAATCTGAAAATCAGCTTTGACAAAAATCAGACTTTGGAATGGTTTTCCAAAAACAGAACCTCCTTTGGTAGATCATTAATTAATCTTGGCCTTCCTCTGGTTGATTTTCACTTGCAGTCTGAAATCCGTAAATGCTGTGAAACCGAGAGTACCAGATTATCCAATACAGTTTTCGACATAAAAATTTGATTTGATATGAAAAGAAAAGAAAAAGCAGTTGCGATAAGGTATGATGAGCATAAGGAAAATGCCCCTCGGGTTATTGCTAAAGGTGAGGGGTACATCGCACAGAAAATAAAGCTAATTGCTCAGGAAAATAACATACCTGTTCATCAGGATGACACTCTCATCGAATTGCTGGCACAGGTAGACATTGATTATGAAATTCCTCCCGAACTCTATGCAGCTGTTGCAGAAATACTATGCTGGATATATCGGGCAAATAACGAACTCAAGGAGAATTTTCCGAAATGAAATTATTTGTGTTAATGTTATTTGTTATTTTGCCGTTTTCCTTATTCGCTAAAAGTAATGTGGCCTTTATCGGACTCACAGGAAATGGAGCACCATCTCTGGAAAAAGGATTTGAGAATCTTTTAAGGGAGAAGCTGTCTGTGGAGTCTGAGATTTTTACCAAAGACTATCTTGAGTGCCAAAAATATCGTCGGGCGATCCGATTTGATGACTATGCATCTGTTCCCAGAAACTATCTGCAAAATCTTGTGCGTTTTAATGATGATTCCATGGTTGTGGTATGGGGAACAGTTAAAAATTACCGACTCGATTATCAGCAGAAAAAGCACATTTTCACCGGAATCAAAGGTGAATTGCAGATCGGATTGCATATTTACAGCCTACTTAAAAGAGACTTTCTGTTCATTGGAGATGTTTCTGCTGATGTTTATCAACCCAAGGGTATCGGTTTTATTAAATCTAAACAAGCGGTCTCTGCTAATGACAGGGCAAAATTGATAGAGTTATTGCAAAATGAAGCTGTCACAAATTCATGCAGAACAATTATTGAAGTAATAAGAGCTGAAAATTCAAAAATGTTAAATACTTTCAACACTGTTGATACTAATGGGCCATCTATTTCTGATGTATTCTCCATACCCAGTACGGAGCCACCTCAGATAGAATCCACAACTGTGAAGAAATAAAAAATAAATTAACTTAAGAGCGAGGGAGGTAAAACTAAAAATGGTCTGTTTTCCCTTGATTCTTTGAAACACTTTCAAAAACATGTGATATATATATATATTTATTAACCTAAAAGATACAAGGAGGAGCAATGGCTGAGATTGGATCGTATAGAAACGTATTTGATGATGCCAATGAATTCAATAAACTTCATGATTTGATTCTGGGAGCAATCCAGGATTTCTCCAATTATCGTCAGGGTAATTTGACTTACGGAGAAATTATGTTTGTGATGGAATGTATCCTGGACAATCTTAGAAGCGGCTCTGAAAGAGATTCTCAAGCAAACGTGAGAATTAAGGGACTAAATGAAGCTCCTACATTTACTACGCTTTTAACGATTACTTCCCGCTTAATCGAAACGATGGTGAAAAAAGGGATTATAGCTACCAATGAAGAATCTTATATCCTTCATGGTGAAGAGTAGAACAGGTATTACAGGGGAAGGCACCGGTATTTTACGATGAACATTCAGTTACCTTTTAAATTTGAACTCTCATTTCCCGGAGATATGGAGTATATACCTGCAATCCGGAAATTTGTTTCAGAAGTTTTACTGGTATCACAATTCAGTCCTAAGTTTGCCTATCGTTCCGAGATCATTGTTGATGAAATTTGTAATAATGCGGTGAACTATGGCTGCAAAACAGAAGATGCAAGGATCGATCTGATCTGTAATGTCTACGAAGATGGGATTGATTTTACTGTAACAGATCCTGGTGGAGATCGCCATCACATTGAAAGATTGAAAAATGCTATCAGTGTCCAATCCGATGAGAAATCGAACAAGGGACTGGGATTAGAAATTGTGCGTATGCTCTCAGAGAGCCTAAATGTGGTTATCGATGAACAGAATCTAACATCGGTGCGCATTGTACGAAAGCGCGAAGATATTTCTCAAAACAATTAGCCCTTCTTCCCATCGAAAGGATTAAAATGATTGTAGATATAAAGGAAGTAGCGGCAACACCGGAAGCAGTAATACTTCAATTTTCCGGAGAATTGGATTTTGAAAGTATCAAATCTCTTGTTGACGCTTTTAAAAAAATCGATACCAGCAGCAGAAAATATGCGATTGCAGAAGTTGGAAAAATCAGTATGATCTCCTCTGCGGCGCTGGGTGAATTTATGGGATTCAGGAAAACTCTTCTGGAAAAGAATGGTGACCTGGTGTTTGCAGCAATGAATATGGACATCAGAGCGAAATTCAGTTCCATGGGTGCTACTAAAATTTTCCGAATATTCAATGATGTCCGTTCAGCCTTAAATGCTTTTAAATGGCAACAAGGTCTTGCTCCGGAAGTTATCAACTTGACTTTTCCAGCTAATCTCCATCTGGTCCCTCCGGTAAGGCAACTGGCCAGTAGAATTGCAAAGCAAAAAGGCTATGGCAATAAGGATTCATTCCGCATTGAAACCATTATAGATGAAATCTGCAACAACGCTATAGAACATGGCAAAAAGGGTGAAGATCAGAATATCAGTGTAAAAATCGACATCGATCAGAAAAAGATCGAATTTGATGTAGTTAACACCAGCGATCCTGACAAACTGGAAACCCTTAAAGCACTCCTTAAACCGACGCACGAACAGAAAATACACTCTGAAGAAAAACGTGGAAGAGGTTTATCTTTGATAAAAATGCTCAGTGATGAATTATCTGTCGATTGCTCAGAAAAGGGAACTGTTGTACATGTTAAAAAGGTACGAGAGGTAAAAAATGGAATCTCAAATTGAATTGATTTATGAAGATATACGCGGCAAAGACAAAGCCAAACTGATTAAATTCATTGGTGATCTTGATGCGACAAATGTAGAAACTGTTCTGGAAAAAATCTGTAATCTTTTCAATGAAGGCATCTATACCGTTGTCGCCGATTTCAAGAAATTGCGTTATGTAAACAGTACCGGACTGGGAATTTTACTGCATTTCAGCAAATCTGCCCGGGAAAAAGGAGGATGCTTCAAAATTGCCAATATTAATGAAAACGTTTATGAAATTATCGAGATAATTGGTGCTACCTCATTGCTGGAAATCTATGATGAAGTCGATGAGGCTGTAGCCGCCCTTAACTAAAAACCAGTTATTATTTTCAGAGGTCTTCTATGAAAAAATTTTCTATTTTGGTTCTTCTTCCCTTAATTGTTTTGTGCTCAAAACAAGATAAAAAAGATGCCCTTGCAGTTGTCGGTAAAACCTATATTGACCGTGCCGATTATGATGTGTTTGCAAAAGCCCGCAAATACTATCCAACAGAATTAATCGATGAATTTCCTGCATTCCGCAGCGCAATCTCTCATCTGGTGGAGAGTGAAGCAATATTCCAGAAAGCCGGAAGTTCCCTTAAAGCTTCAATTAAAAATAGCAAAGACTGGCAATGGAAAAAGAATTTCTACTCTGCACAGATGTTCATGATGGAAAACCTTATCCCGAATATGGGAGCATCTGATGATCAGATTAAAAACTTCTATAATGCCAATAAGGAAATTTTCAAAAAAACAGTAAAGCTGGATTCTACCCGCGATTCTTCCTTTTATCGACCCCTTAATGAAGTAAAAGACACAATCGTCCAGATTCTTTTCACAAAAAAATTTCCCCCAGACTCCTCCTTTATAAGTAAAATTGATAAAGAAGACTCTTCCAGAATCAACGATATCTGGTTTTCCTCCAACAAAAGAAATGCTCCTAATTTCTTTGTTAAAGAATTCTTCAAGGAAAAATATAAGAAAAGTTACCCTGATTCCATTTTAGAAATTTATGGAGAAAACAATATTATCACACCAAAAGATATGGAAATTATTCTTTCGTGGATCAGACCAGAATACAGACAACAATATGAAAATGAAAAAGGTAAAAGTAGACTTGTGGAATTTCTCATTCAGTGGAAACTTTTTTCAGAAAAAGCCGATAAGTCAGCATTTACTTCTACACCAGAATTCAAAAAGGTTATGGACAGGGCCTGGAAAATTGAAGTAGCAAATGAATATGTAAAAAAGGAGATAGTTCCACAGGCAGGCAAAAATCTGATCATTGACTCCTCTATCGTACCTTATATTATCTATGATGAATCCAATTCTGTTGTTGCAAATATCGACACTTCTACGCTCAGCAACAAGATCTCTGCATTGCTTGATAAACAAAAAAAGCTTAAAGTAGACAGCCTTATTTTTGAAATCAGGAAAGAAAAGCAGGTTAAATTTCTGCAAAATGATTTAAAAGACTATTTGGATCAAGATCCAGTTACACTTCTTAAACAAGCAGATTCTCTCAGGGATACAGGAGCCGTTGAGGAAGCATCAAAGATCTATACCACTTTGGCAAGCGATTTCATGTTTTTTCCTGAAGGGAAAAATGCCATGTACGAGCTGGCAAAAATTCAGACAGAACGTCAGTCCTATAGCATGGCAATTGAAAATTACCGTAACTACCTCCTTTCCTGTCCTGATCCCAAAAAGAAAAGTATTACTTTCTTTATGATCGGTTTCATTTATGATGAATATATGGATAAGTCAGAGTTGGCTGAAGTCAATTATAAATGGGTCTTGAAAAACGATCCGGAGTGTGAGTTGGCTGATGATGCCGAGTTTATGATGTTACACCTTGGCGAACCCATGAACAGTGTCGAAGAGCTACAGGCACAAACCTTAAGGCAGAATCGTAAGGTAGACACTTTTGAAGAATCAGCTTTAAAGGAAACCAGCACTGCAGATTCTGCAGAGCCTCTCGCCAAAAAGTAATTAGACTTACCTGTTAATTTTGTGAAGTAATCTTATTGATTACTTCACAATTTCAAATTAAAACTCCATGCTGTTAAATTTTAAATCTTCCTTATTTATTTGAGATCGATATTCTGGAAAGCAAAGTTCTCTGAATCTGCATTGCCTGCATAAAGGGTACGAAGGGTTTTTGGGAAATGATTCTATATCCAAAGGAATATTTTGCTCTGCGTTGCTGCAGAATGCATACATCTGTTGTGTCTGAATTCTGATCTGTTCAAAGAAAGACTCCAATTCTTCCTGATTAATCCTGATTTCATATTCTTCATATTGCGGATAAAGATAAATTATTCTGGGAAAAATTTTGTCCCAGCTAATATTAAAATTCTTGTTCGCAGCAGCAGCATAACCCATCAACTGACATTTATGTTTTGCTTCGTCTTTTGAACCGGTTTTCCAGTCCAGTATATAAATATCTTCTTTCACCGGTAATAAAAAGTCCATCTTACAATAAGCTTTTAACCCGCTAAGCCTTGTCTCGCCAAAGCCTGATGGCTCAATAATCCAATTGCTGCTATCTCCCAAAGCCACCATATAAATCCAGTTATAACAGGGACTTTGAATGAAATTTTTCAGGCAGCACTCAATTTTTTGATAAGCATTTTCAATATCGATTTTATTTAAATAACCATAGTAAACTTCCAGAAAAGATTTCTCTGAAAAATATCTGTCAGTTAGGTTTCTGGCATATTTGAAAAACCTACTTTCATCAATATCTGTATCACTTTTTTGAAGTCTCTTTAGAAAAGCTTCCAGAATATCATGAACTACATTTCCAATCTCCAGGGGTACAGAAGTCAATTCGCGCAACTGGGTCATCTTGTAATGAGGAACATCTTTTACTGCTTTGGGATAGTAGGTGTAAAAATACTGACGTTTACACTTGTCAAATACTTCATATCTGGAAATAGACCATCCCAGAACAGGGCTGTACTGATAGTTTTCATATGACAATTGCATGATATCCCCTGCAACAGATTATACTACAACAAAGTGTCATCACACATTATTTCTGGCCTTCATTAAACCACTTGCTAAGCCATTATAGCCAGATGTCTCGTAAAGGCCACTATCGTGTCTTCCTGCTTTCGCGTCTTTGCCGCTCAATCAAGCTACCGTCTGTGGCGATAGTATTTGACTGAAACAACTTCCAAAATTAAAAAAATTTTTAAAACCTGCTGATTTTTGACTGATTATTATCATAATATAAATTAGTTAACACTTTTGCTTTAACATCAATTTTTACTGTTAATAATCTTTAGTAAAAGCATTTCAAAATAGGGTGATAAATGACATCAAGAAATCAGGTGGCATTAATCGCCCCTATTCCATTTTAATAGGCTATGATTAAGTTTTTTTTCAAGCAAACAACTGTGGACCACTGAATTTATTGATCTCACCTTCACTCTTTTTGACGATTTTTTAAATTCTTTAGAACAGTACTGACTTTAAAATAGTATTTTTCAGATTTCAATTTGTATCTATAACCATCGTTATCTGCGTTTTCCAGATAAATGAGCATAATTTTGTATTATTAAATTTATAGTTGGTTTGAAATGTCAGGAAAAGATTCTGAAAATCATTTGATTGAAGTTCTTGGCGAAAAAGCAGATAATTTTACCCGGCATAGAATCGAATTCTCCGATTCAAGATCATTAGCTTCTATCAAGAATGAATCCATTGATCTGGTGGTGACCTCTCCCCCATATCCTATGATAGAAATGTGGGACAGTCTTTTTTCCTCTTTAAATCCGGAGATTGGAGAAGCACTTGAAAGATTTGATGGTTCCAGGGCTTTTGAACTGATGAATCTGGAACTCGCCAAAGTCTGGAAGGAGCTTGCCAGGGTTGTAAAGAAAAACGGATTTGTATGCATAAATATTGGCGATGCAACCAGAAAAATTGGTGAGCAATTCCAATTGTACTCAAATCATTCCCGCATTACAACTGAATTTATTACACTGGGGTTTCAACCCTTGCCAATAGCACTATGGAAAAAAGTAACCAATTCACCCAACAAGTTTATGGGATCAGGAATGCTGCCAGCAGGTGCATATATCACCCTTGAACATGAATATATTCTGGTATTTCGAAATGGTGGAAAACGGGAATTTAATACTGTTGATAAAAAAAACCTCAGAAATCAGAGCGCTTTTTTTTGGGAAGAACGTAACAGATGGTTTTCTGATTCCTGGGAGTTAAAAGGTGTCAAACAAGCGACAAATGATGAAAATGTGCGTCAAAGAAACGCTGCATTCACCTTTGAATTACCCTACCGTCTAATAAACATGTATTCGATAAAAGGTGACACTATCCTTGATCCTTTTCTTGGTACCGGCACCACAACATTTGCAGCTATTGCTTCAGAAAGGAATTCCATCGGGATAGAGTATGATAAAAATTTCTCTTCAATTCTTTTGAGCGGCTTGAAGTGTCTGCGTGAAAATGCAAATTATACAATAACAAAGAGGCTTGAAGACCACATTACATTTTGTGAAGAATATCAAAAAGAAAAAGGCCCACTAAAATACCAGAACAAATCCTTTGGTTTCCCTGTAATGACAAAACAGGAAACCGATCTTGATCTGAAACATATTTCAGGAATTAACTTTTCAGATCTGAAAAATATAATAGTTGAATATCAGCCAATTAATTTACCAATTCAACAGAGTCTTTTCCTCAATTTATAAGTTGCCTTGCAATCATGAAGCAATTGGAGCAGATGGTTGTTATATATTAGAGATAAGTAGTTTTCTGGTCCGCACCTTAATTTAAAGGCCATATTACAGAACTTCGGTCTCCCCTTCTCTTCTGGCTCACAAAGAATCTATAAAATCCTGAACATCATTACATAGCGCCAGTTCTATTCTTAAATTTGTAATATCGTCTTGTGAAATGTCTCTTTGCCGATGAAGTTCATTACCCCAGCTATCAGAAGATGAATTGAAATTTATTGTCTTTTTGCAGGGCTCAGGCACCGTGGTGTTCTCAGTAACCTGTTCTGCATGGGCTATTCTGTCTAACACTTTCAATACATTAGTATTTTGAGTGATACCTTTAATAGCATCAACCTGTTTCTTTGAGAGCAAAAATATCTTATTTTCAAAATACATCAGAGGTGAAAAGCAGGATGGACAATTCAGAACAATTACACATGCATTTGTGCTTAAAAATAACTCGGCGATATGATTGCAGTGCGGACATGTCATGCTTAGCGTTTTTACCATTGTTCCCTCCCCGCCTTTCTAACTCACTGATATTTCTGAAGCCATGACAAACCGTTTTTCACTGTTAATCATTTCTTCAAATATCTTTTATTTTACCACCGAACTCCTTTAGTGTCAATAGGACCATTTTTTTATGCAAGAACAGAATTCTGAACTCTCAAATCTGGAACATCTTCAGAAAACAATTTACCAAACTGTGCAGAAACTGCAGCGAAAGTTAGAGAAACAGCAGGAAGAGCTCGATGAGTCTACAAAACACTTGTGGTTTAAACAATTAGCAGATTCCATCCTTGCTTCACCAGAAAAGATCTTCCAAAAAGAATCCAAGATCACTGTTTTTAACATTTATACCCAAAAAGAGGAACAAATACCGGTTAACCCCAAATTGAATGCCCATGAAAATGCGCAATTATTGTATAAAAAAGCAAAAAAAGCGAAACGGGGTGAGCAGATTAGTACAAAAAAAGTAGAGGCTACAAAAGAACAGATAAGACGTCTTCTGGCATTGGAAAAAGAGATCGAATCCGCCCTGCAAAACAAAGAAGATATTGAAAAGCAGAAAGCACTGCTTAACAAATTAGAACAGGAACTGACCAGCATTGATGCTAAAATCCAGGTAGGTTCTGCAAAAATGAATTCCGGTAACAAAAAAGTACCTTATCATCATTTTGAAACCGATGGCTGGGAGTTCTTCATTGGCAAATCAGATGTCCAGAACGATGAATTAAGCATACATTTTGCCCAGCCATCCGATATATGGTTACATGTGGCCGGATACGCTGGTTCTCATGTTATTATAAGACGACCAAAGGACAAACCATATCCTCAACCAGAGGTTCTTAAAAAAGCAGCCGCTCTGGCAATCTGGTTTTCAAAAGCCAAACATACATCCTTCTGTGAGGTTCACTATACAGAAGCAAGATTTGTCCGTAAGAGAAGACATGCTCCTGCCGGTGAAGTGATCGCTGAAAGATGTAAAACGATAAGAGTAGCTCCTCGATCACCTCAGGATCTTTTCAGAACACCTTTTCTGGAAGATTTTGAGAGGTAATGATCGCGATATTTCATCCTCAGTTTTTCCCACTTCTTCCTGCATTATAAAACAAGGATTTTTCAGGATAAAAGACCTTGCTTTGGGAAACATTTTTCGTTAAAACTACTCTTAATAATAAATAAAGAAGGATTAATGCTTTTATTTATCCTGGTGCCGTTCCCATAATAACAGTTCGGCTAAAAAAAGTAAAGTAAGAATTACCCATATTAAATTAGTTAAGAACGTCTGACCTCTGCCGTTAACTGCTTCAAGGAATTTTTCCCTGCTTTTAACTACTATACCGGGATATTTGTCTGTATTAGGTAATGCATATTCAAGAACACTTTCGGATGAGTCGGGCTGAACAGTCAGATAAAATGATGGCTGACCTAAAGGAGCAATTTTATAGATACCCGGTTTTTCATAATGGAAAAAAGGTTGATTTTTATCAACAATCATTATCAGCTTTGACTGGTCATCAAAAATATTCATATCAGAACTGGAACCGAAATAGGGATTTCTGTAAACTTTTCCAGCTACAAAGGAATTGTTGGATAGATTATTGTAAGACAGAATAGATCTGCATATTCTATCGATCATTGGTACAAAAAAACCGGTTTCACTGAGGTTGTTTGCTTCTGTCACTCCCAGCGGAGTTGTCAGGATAATCCAGAAACGCCCGTTTTTATCTGTTGTCTTTACCATTAACGGTGAGCCATCAGTGAGTCTCAGTAACACCTCTCCTTCAATACCGTTGCATTTTCTGTAAACAGCAACATCTTCACTGGTGATTTTAGGAAAATGCTGCCAGAGCTGCGAAGTGGTATCTGGAAGAAGAGCAGAGAGAGGGGTTTTGTATTCGTGAACAGGATAGAGATTCGAAGAGTTCAGTACCTCTTCGAGGATCACATTCTTTGTATTCTCATCTACTGCGCAAGCGAAAATCACCGGTTTCTTTACTGTGGAAGGGTCACTCAGGAATGCATTCAGAGCGTATAAAGGTTTTTTAGATTCATTTAAAATTATTAGATCCGCAGAATCCAGATCGTCGAAAATAAGCTCTGGACCATCCTTAAGAATCACAGGGCTCCAATAATCTTTAGAAGATGAGTGTAAGGCAAAAGCGATCGGTTTGCATCTGGTTTTATCACCAACTATTAATACTCTTTTGGAACTGGATGCTTGCTGAGCAAAAAAAGCATAATTATCAAATAATAAGGGATCCTGTGGCTTAAGAGATACTTTTCCCATCAGATTACCTGATGGAAAATTACCAGCTATTTCTACAGTTTTTTTTTCATTTTCAGATATCTGTACTTGTGCCCTGCCAATACGCATTCTACCGGTTTCAGCCACCAATTCCCCTTTGTTTAGCTTTTTTCCTTGAGCCTTAACAATGGTACTTACTGTCATATTGCTCTGATTTCTGATTTCTGCACCAGCCAAAGAGTAATTCCATGGTTTATCGGGAGTCAGCGGTATACAAACTACATTTATTCTTTTATCAAGTTTGGAAATTCCTTTTTCCAGTACTGATTTTATCGGAACCTGAAAGTCACTCAGAATAATCAAAAACGGATCAACTTTAATATCTGTATTCTGAATCTGTTCCAGAGCATTTTCCAGATCAGATGGAGAGTGGCTGCTTATAAACTGCGTAGATTTCTCTTTAAGAATAAATTTTTTGCTTTCATGATCAAAAAGGAAAAGTTTCGATGCATTCGGAATCAACTTGTGTAAAGAATCGATTATACTGTGTGCTATCTGTCCGATACTCATCGGTCCATCGGTATAATCCATGCTTAAGGTGGGATCAACCCACAAATACACTGGTGTTTGAGGATGGTGCAGTTTATTAAGAGGTTCAGAAGGATTAAATGGCCTGGCAAATAAGGATATTATAATTGCGGCCATAGCACAACGTGTCAGCAATTGTAATAATTTACGGAGATTACGGGTTTTTCTCTGAATAACTGCATTCTGAGTAAAGAAGCGAAGCGTAGAGAAAGCCAAACTGATTGTCCGCGGACGTTTGAGGAAATGGATAAGTACAATTACCGCAATAAAAAGAAGAGCAAAGAAAAACTGAGGATTTAAAAAAGAAATACTGTTCAAAACAGCCGCTTCCTTTTCTCCAGCACTCTGAAGAGTGCTTTTTCAAAAGGTTCATCTATACAGATAAGATTGAAATCTATCTGCATTTCCTTGCATGCGTTTTCGATGGTTCTTTTATGATTTTGCAACCCACTCCTAAAATATGCTGACGCAGTTTTTCCATCCAGCAGTAATTGTTTACCGGTTTCCAGATCAAGCATTTTGTAGGAGGAAGAAGGGGAAAAATCAAGTTCAAAAGGATCCAGAATCCAAAACAGGATCACATCCTGTCGCTTGAATCTTAAATGTCGCAAAGACCGTATGATTTCCTGTGGATCATCAAACAGATCTGAGATAATAATGCACAGCCCGCGTCTTGAGATTCTTCTGGCAAGGGACTCTACCGCCAGACCACAGCTGGTTTTAGCACTGGGTTCCATTTTGGAGAGAGTGGATAAAATGTTTTTCAATTGAATATTGGTTGAATGGGGGGGCAGATAAGTACCAAGATTCTCATCAAAACAAGCAAGCCCTACGGCATCTCTCTGTTTAATCAAGATAGCGCTTAAGGATGCAGCAAGAGTGCGGGCATATTCAAATCTGCTCATAAATTTACCTGATGTAAATTTCATTGAAGCGCTTTTATCTATAAGAATATTTGCAAAAAGATTCGTTTCATCTTCAAAAAGCCGCACTACTGTTTTATCTGTTTTGGCGAATTTTCTCCAGTCGATCTTGCGGGCAGCTTCTCCCTGAAGATAGGGACGATACTCCAGAAATTCCGCAGAAAATCCATGATAAGGGCTTTTATGCAATCCAGCAATCATCCCTTCTACAATCAATTTGGCTCTAAGGCTTAGGTTAAGAGCAGCTAATTGTTCAGGTTTTAATAATATTGATGCGCTCATGGTTCCTTTAAACTGCCCCAAAGGTAAATGCTATGGCAAAGGAGATTATTATTCATAATGGCTGAGGTCTTTTGTCTTTTTATCTATGATTTGAGACATCTGTTTTTCTTTTTTAAAGCATTTGATCTCATTGGCAATACATTCTTTTAAAGCAGAAATGTCATTCTTATTAAAAGCAGAAATAAAAATAGCTTGTGGATAAGCCAGAGAGAGTCTTTTCCTGAGAAATGGATCCTCAACCAGATCTATTTTGTTAAATACCAGCACAGAAGGAATTTTATCTGCATTTAACTCATTAAGTACATTATGTACTGTCTGCAGTTGCTGATCAATCCATTCACTCGAAGCATCCATTACCAGTATCAGCAGATCCGATTCCGAAACAACACTTAGTGTACTTCTAAATGATGCAATAAGCTGATGGGGCAATTTACGGATAAAGCCCACAGTATCAGATACAACGATATTGCCTATACCTGGAATAAATGCTTTGCGAGTGGAAGTGTCTAAAGTGGCAAATAACTTATCCTCCACCAGCACTTCGCTTCCGCACATTGCATTGAGAATAGAGGATTTCCCCACATTTGTGTATCCCACCAGAGAGACTTTGAATATCTGATCTCTGCTTTTTCTCTGAATGATACGGTTCTGTTCTATTTTTTTAAGTTTTTCCGTAAGCTCAGATATTTTTTTCTTCACCAATCTTCTGTCAATTTCAAGCTGTTTTTCACCAGGTCCTTTAGTTCCTATCCCTCCCACTTGCTGTGAGAAATGAGTCCAGGCATGAGTCAAACGCGGATAAAGCAGACGCATTTGTGCAAGTTCAACCTGAAGTCTTGCTTCATTGGTACGCGCATGCTTGGCAAATATATCGAGAATCAGCTGTCCCCTATCAATGACCTTGCCCTGAACCAGATTCTCGATATTTCTTATCTGTCCTGGAGAGAGCTGTGCATCGATAACCAGAGTATTTGCAGAAGCAGTTTTCATAGTTCTACTTATTTCTTCCAGCTTCCCCGTACCCAGATATGTAGAAGCAACTGGACGTTCACGTTTCTGATTTATCATGGAAACCACTTCAGCACCTGCAGTATTGCACAACAATTGCATCTCCTGCATGTCTTCTTCAAATAGTACGGGGTTAATATCCGATGTTAAAAGCCCTGCAATAATAACCTTTTCCGTTTTATCTACAACGTTGTTCTTAATCATGTCCTTCTCTAAACTAAATCTAACGATTTGCTTGATGTGTTTATCAACTCGGAAGTTTTTTTTACATATCATCTACTCTTTAACCTAAAAACCGCAGTAGATTGACTCGGATAACACGTAATCTATTGCGCATAAAGG
>CAYYNL010000100.1:0-17246 GCA_964472925.1 uncultured Fibrobacter sp.
TTAAAAGTGTATTCAAACGGAATACACAATACAAACAATACTACTTTTAACCTAATTTCCGTAGTTGGAGTGGATAATAAGCTTTTAACCTAAAAATCGCAGTAGGTGACGATGAAGAACCGTAAGATATTGATGCAGAATGGTTTGAAGTCCTTGAAGGTTTTATCTACTGGTGATAAGACCGAAAGGACTGAAAGCCTTTATGCGCAATAGATTACGTGTTATCCGCGTCAATCTACTGCGGTTTTTAGGTTTAAATCAATCAAAACTTTTCTTATTGATTATCGAAAAAAATAAAGGCCCGCCAAAATGACGAGCCATCGTAAAAAAGAATTTTCTTATTGAGTATCAGGCATTGCCTGCACTTCCCAAAACTTTTTCATTTTTCTCTATCATCATCTTTATCAACTCATCGCGTGCAGGTCCAAGATACTTTCTAGGATCGAATTCATCAGGTTTTTCCTGAAAAACTTTTCTTATCATAGCAGTCATGACCAGACGACCATCAGAATCGATATTTATTTTACAAACTGCTGATTTGGCTGCTTTACGCAGTTGTTCTGAGGGAATACCAACCGCTGCTTTCAGTTTCCCACCGTTTTTGTTGATTATATCCACATATTCCGGAAGAACAGATGAAGCCCCATGAAGAACAATTGGGAATCCGGGAATTTTCTTTTCAATCTCTTCAAGAATATCGAATCTTAATGGAGGGGGAACAAGAATTCCGTTTTCATCTTTTGTACACTGTTCAGGTTTGAATTTGTAAGCACCATGAGAAGTACCAATGGAAATTGCCAGAGAATCCACACCTGTTTTCTTCACAAAATCTTCAACCTGTTCAGGTTGAGTATAGATTGATTTAGCCGCCTGAACATCATCTTCTATTCCAGACAGAACACCCAGTTCACCTTCGACAGTAACATCATACTTGTGTGCATATTCTACTACTTTGGACGTAAGCTCAATATTTTTTTCATATGGGTGATGCGAGCCGTCAATCATTACAGATGAAAATCCGCTTTCTATACAGGATACGCACAGCTCGTAAGTGTCACCATGGTCTAAATGAAGAGCGATGGGAATATTATATCCTGCATCACGGGCCATTGCTACAGCACCCTGAGCCATATACCTCAGAAGAATCGGATTAGCGTATTTTCTTGCACCGCTGGATACCTGCATGATAACCGGAGATTTTGATTTACCGCAAGCTGTAACAATCGCCTGAATCTGTTCCATGTTATTAAAGTTGTATGCCGGAATTGCGTACTTTCCAGCGAAAGCTTTTTTGAACATCTCTTTGGTGTTAACAAACCCAAGATCTTTGTAACTTACTGCCATCACATCGTCCTTTCACCAAGAATAAAACAAAACTGCCGATAAATAGTTTACCGGCAGTTGAAAGTTTAAATTATCAAAAACGAAATTTACTCCTCGGCAGAACCCTTTTCGCTAACTTCTGCCGATAAAGCAGTTGATTCGGTTTTAGGCTGCTTAGCCTTAACTTTTTTCCTGTTTTTACGTATAGAATCAGGTGTTCCTCTTCCCACAAGTTCAATGATTGACATTGCTGCATTATCACCTTTACGATCGTCTATTTTGATTATTCTGGTATAACCACCTTCACGATCTTTATAAGATGGTGCAATATCATCGAACAGTTTTTTCAGTACTGTTTTGTCATTAATTCTTCTTGCCGCCAGCCTGATTCTGTGCAGATCACCTTTTTTACCATAAGTGATAAGTCTTTCAACTACACTTCTAACTTCTTTTGCTTTAGCAAGAGTAGTTGTTACACGTTCTTTGTCCAGAATCGATATTGCCAGATTGGACAACATAGCTCGTCTATGACTGGCAGTTCTGTTTAACTTTCTTCCAGAAACCAGATGTCGCATCGCAATTCCTTTATTTCATTACATTAAAAAGATAATGCATTCCTTTTGTCAGGATTGCATTTACCACTGCTGTCAGGCATTTTCCTGACTTGTACCCATTATTTTGTCAACATCCATACCAAAAGTCAAACCAAGATTTGCAAGTACCTGATTAAGCTCAATCAAGGACTTTCTTCCAAAATTCTTGTACTTGAGCATATCA
The DNA here is from genome assembly GCA_964472925.1 of uncultured Fibrobacter sp. Taxonomy (GTDB): domain Bacteria; phylum Fibrobacterota; class Chitinivibrionia; order Chitinivibrionales; family Chitinispirillaceae; genus JAAYPC01. Next base: position 2,101 of record CAYYNL010000100.1, read on the forward strand.
GTTTCCTGATTCTTTACCAGGTCTGCAAGAGTATGTATATTGGCAGCTCTTAAACAATTGTTTGAACGCACCGATAGTTCAAGCTCATCGACTCTCATTTTCAGTAGTTGACGTAGCTTTTCAGTTTTCTCATCATGTACTACTTCCTGGATAGGTTCAAATTCGCCTTCGATATTTATAAAAACTGCCAGGTGATCGTACATTAATTTAGAAGCATACCCTATGGCATCTTCTACACTCAGGCTCCCATCGGTCCAAATTTCGAAAATGATCTTGTCCAGATCAGTCCTTTGACCTACACGTGTATTTTCGACTGTATAGTTCACTCTTGTAACAGGAGAGAAAATTGAATCTATGGGTATTGTACCGATAGGATCATCTTCTTTCCGATTCATTTCGGCTGGTACATACCCTCTGCCATCTGATACTTTCATTTCGATCTTTAGTTTGGCATCGGGATTAATGGTAGCTATATGCAGATCAGGATTGAGAATGACTACGTCAGGATTTTTCTCTATATCGGAAGCTTTAACTTCACCTTCACCTTTTACTTCCAGACGCAGCGTAGTATCATGATCAGCTAGTAATTTTAACCTAAGCTGTTTTATGTTAAGAATTATGTCAGTGACATCTTCCACAACACCTTCAATGGTCGAATACTCGTGAGAGATTCCATCAATTCTTACCGAAGTCACTGCCGCACCCTGCAGTGAAGAGAGAAGGATTCTACGAAGAGAATTTCCGATCGTATGACCCCATCCTCTTTCCAGAGGCTCCACAATAACCCGGGCAAAATTCGGTATATTTTCAGGATTCTCAATCTGGATGCCTTTTGGCATCATCAGGCTTTTCCATTTCATTGGGCTTTATATCTCCTTTTATCTGGAGTACAATTCAACTACGAGCTGTTCCTGGACATTCACCGGTATCGCACTACGTTCAGGAATTCTTATTACAGAACCTTCGAGTTTTACTTTATCTACGCTCAGCCACTCAGGTATATCGCGTAAAGATTTAAGTGAACTATGAATAGATTCCATTGATTTACTTTTTTCTCTGACCTGTATGATATCGTTAGGTTTTAGCTGATAAGAAGGAATGTTTACCTTTTTACCATTAATTCTAAAGTGATTGTGCAATACGAGCTGTCTTGCACTTGAGCGAGAAGAAGCAAATCCCAATCTGTAAATAATGTTATCCAAGCGCATCTCAAGGATCTGCAACAGGCGTTCACCAGTAACACCGGTAGTTTTGGTTGCGGCTTGAAAATACTTTTCAAATTGGCTCTCCAGAACACCGTATATTCTTCTAATTTTCTGTTTTTCTCTTAACTGAAGATTATACTCTGTTGCAGCTCTTCTACGTTTAGCAACACGCATTCCGGGTGGGAATGGTCTTTTTTCAACAGCACAATTTTCCGACTTGCATCTTTCACCCTTTAGCATCAATTTCATGCCTTCCCTGCGGCACTGTCTGCACCGGGGACCATGGTAAACTGCCATTGTTATATTCTCCTCAATTTATACTTCTATTTAATCTTTTTGTTTTCTGAAATTATTAAGTTAAGAAAAATCATCAGACTCTTCTACGTTTAGGTGGCCGGCATCCATTATGTGGAACGGCAGTAAAATCTTTTATGGCCACTATTCTTAATCCAGCTGCAGCCAAAGCCCTGATAGCACTTTCCCGCCCATTTCCTGCTCCACGCAAATGCACTTCAACTTTTCTGACCCCTGCCTCATAAGCCAGCTTTCCTACCACCTCTGCTGCAATACCGGCAGCATAAGGAGTACTTTTTCTTGAACCCTTGAAACCTGACTTTCCCGGAGTATTCCATGCCACCACATTACCCCTGTTGTCTGTTACATTTATCAAGGTATTATTAAATGTTGCACGAATATGTGCAACACCTTCCGCAGCCGCTTTTTTCTTAACTTTTTTGGTGGCTGATGCACTTTCTTTATTCATCTGATGAAACCTCTCACTTAAAAAATTGGCCGATACTATTTAGTTGCCTTTTTCTTGTTGGCTATTGTTTTTCTTGGACCCTTCCTGGTCCTAGCGTTTGTGCGGGTACGCTGCCCATTGGCCGGAAGTCCACGTCTGTGCCTCAATCCGCGAAAACATCCAATATCCATCAACCTTTTTATATTCATGCGAACATTAGCTCTGAGGTTACCCTCTGTCTGATATTCACTATCGATAATTCTTCTTATTTTATCAAGCTCATCATCAGAAAGATCCTTGACTTTTTTATTCGGATCAATTCCCGATTTATCAAGAATTTTCTGTGATGAAGAAACACCTATACCATAAATATATGTCAAGGCAATCAAACTGCTTTTATTGTTTGGTATATCAACTCCAGCTACACGAGCCACCTTATAACCCCCTAATTAAAAATCTCAGTTATTAAAGATTAATAGTCACAAATAACAGTTTGAAATCTCAAATCCCAAAATCCCAGACTTGAAATTTCACTTCTTTTATCCCTGGCGCTGCTTGTGTTTGGGGCTCTTGGAGCAAATTACTCTGACAACCCCTTTTCTTTTTATAATCTTGCAGTTATTGCATATCCGTTTTACCGATGCTCGTACTTTCAATTTTATCTCCTCTTTTATTTATATCTATAAACTATTCTTCCCCTGGTCAAATCATAAGGCGAAAGCTCAATGAGCACTTTGTCACCAGGAAGGATGCGGATGTAATTCATTCTCATCTTGCCAGAAATATGAGCCAGAATCTCATGCTTATTTTCCAGCATAACTTTGAATGATGCGTTTGGTAATGTCTCTGTAACGGTTCCTTCCACTTGTATCGAGTCATGTTTTGCCATAATATAAATCTACAGAACCTATCGTCTGCCTCTCAAACGTCCTTTCTTAAGAAATCCTTCATAGTTTCTCATCTGAAGATGAGATTCAAGCTGCTGAAGAGAATCCAGAGCTACACCCACACAGATCAATACGCTGGTTCCCCCAAAATAAAAATTTATGTTCATTGCTCCCATCAAAAGAAATGGTGCAATGGAGATAAAAGCCAGAAAAACTGATCCCGGTAGTGTGATTCTGGACAGAACGTTATCCAGAAATTCTGCTGTTTTCTTTCCTGGCCTGATACCTGGTATAAATCCCCCAGATCTTTTGAGGTTATCAGCAATATCGAGCGGGTTAAAAATAATGGCTGTGTAAAAATAAGTAAAGAAAATAATCAATAATGCGAATATCAATGAATAAAGGACGCCACCCGGAGCAAACCATCTAAACATTTCATCAATCACAATAGATTCAGGAAAAAAGCTTTTTATCATTCCCGGAAAAGTCATTATTGATGAAGCAAAAATTATTGGAATAACACCGGCCATATTTAGTCTTAAAGGAAGAACAGTGTTCTGCCCGGCATACATCTTTGTGCCCACCACTTTTTTAGGCGTTTGTATAGGAATCCTTCTCATCGCCTGTGTCATCATCACGATAAAAGCAGTCATGCTTACTACTATCGCAAGAACAATCAGCTCAATCAGAGGGTGTCTCACACCAGAAATCATCTGTTGCACTTCGGCAATTATTGCCTGTGGTAATCTGGCAACAATTCCTATAAAGATTATTAAAGAAATCCCATTGCCTAAGCCCTTCTGAGTGATCTGTTCACCAAGCCACATAATAAACATTGTACCAGTAGTGAGAGCAACTGAAGTTAAAAGAGTAAATTTAATTCCAATTAAATCAGCTTGCACAGCATGTAATCCGGTCTTTGGAGAAACAATGCTCTGAAGAAAGATACTGATTCCACCAGCTTGAATTAAAGAAAGAATCACTGTGCCATATCGGGTGTATTGAGTGATCTTTTTTCTCCCCTCACCACCTTCACGCTGCAATTTATGAAAGTAGGGAAAAACAGTTCCTAATAGCTGAATAATAATAGAAGCACTGATATAGGGCATAATTCCCAAGGCAAAGACGGTAACTCTTCTGAAAGCACCACCCACAAACATGTCGTATAATCCGAAAAGAGAACTCTGCGATGATTGAGCTATAAAATCTGCAAGCACCTGTGGGTCGATACCGGGTGTTGGAACATGCCCTCCCAGCCGGTAAATAAAAATTATGAAAAGCGTAAATAATATACGCTTTCTCAATTCGACTATACGGAAAATATTCTGGATAGTGTCAAGCACGGCCAATTACCTCAGCTTTCCCTTTGTTTTTTTCGATCTTTTCTTTTGCAGTTCTGGAAAATGCATGAACTTTTATATTGAGCGTTTTTGTCAATTCACCATTCCCCAGAATTTTTACCGGTCTGTCCAAACCATGTATTAATCCCTGATTTAGAAGAAATTCCGCATTAATTTCTTCTGCCTCAGCTTTCATTTTTTCCAGTGAACTTAAATTCACTATTTGGTATTCAACCTTAAACGGGCTGATAAACCCTCTTTTGGGAAGACGTCTGGTAAGGGGTGTTTGTCCACCTTCGAAATACAATTTTGTCCTGGAACCACTTCTGGCTCTGTCGCCATTGTTTCCTTTTCCGGCAGTGCTTCCATTTCCGCTTCCAGTTCCTCTGCCAATACGTTTTTTATTTTTTACTGCTCCTGGTGCCGGTTTGAGTTCGTTCAATTTGAGCATTTTATTCTCCATCGACTTCTTCAACTTTTACCAAATGTTTTACTGTATTAATCATGCCCCTGATTGCATCATTATCATTATGAATCACAGATCTGTTTAATTTCCCCAAACCCAAAGCACATATAGTTTTTTTTTGGGCATCTAGTTTCCCTATTGTGCTACGAATCTGTGTAACCTTTAGCTTTTTTGCCATGATTTAACCCTCTCTTAGGCACTCAAATTTGCTGTCTGACGAAGCACACTAATCTGTTCACGGGTTTTCAACTGAAGAAGTCCATCCAGTGTTGCTTTAACCACGTTGTGAGCATTTGTGGTACCCAGACATTTGGTCAGAATATTTTTAACCCCTGCCAGCTCAAGGACAGCACGAGCAGGCCCCCCTGCAATAACACCGGTTCCAGGTGCAGCAGGTTTCAACATTATTTTTCCAGCACCAAAATGACCAATCACCTGATGTGGAATGGTTCCATTAACCAGACTGACATTTACCAGATTTTTTTTGGCATTCTCTACCGCTTTTCTGATAGCCTCAGTCACATCATTTGCCTTACCCATACCAATCCCGATCTTACCGTTTCCATCGCCTACAGTAACCAGGGCATTAAAACCAAAACGTCTTCCCCCCTTAACCACTTTTGCGACTCTACTTACCGCCACCAGACGATCGGTTAACTGGGATTCTCCACCCGTTGATACGATTTCTTCGTTATTCAAACTAACAATCCCCTTTCAAGCACTCAGAAAACCAGCCCATTACTACGGGCAGCTTCAGCTAAAGCCTTAATACGGCCGTGGTAAAGATACCCTTTTCTGTCAAAAACAACTGAAGTAACACCTTTTTCTTTAGCCATCACAGCCAGCATTTCGCCAACCATTTTGGAGATATCGGTTTTTGTTAATTCTTTTCCAGAAGTTTTCTGACTGAATTCTTTACCTCTACTTCCAACCTGAACAATGGTTTTACCACTGCTATCATCGATAATTTGTGCATAGATGTGCTTTAAGCTTCTTCTCACACACATCCTGGGACGCTCAGACGTGCCCATGATTCTTTTCCGTACACGTTCTGCTCTCCTAGCACGCTCTATAACTCTTTTTTTAGACCTGTTCATCTGCATTTGTCTCCAGGAATTACTTATTTACCCGCTGTTTTACCAGCTTTTCTTCTCAATTTTTCATCAGCATACCTGATACCCTTACCTTTGTAAGGTTCAGGCGGTCTGATTCTTCTAATATCAGCAGCAGCCTGTCCCACAAGCTGTTTGTCGATACCTGAAACTGCTATTTTATTTCCGCCCTCTACCGTAAAAGTGATTCCAAGAGGCGCTTTAAAAAGTTTAGGACTGGAATAACCCGCATATATGGAAAGATCCTTTCCTTTTAGCTCTGCCTTATAACCTACCCCAACTATTTCCAGATCCTTTCTGTAACCCTGAGAAACTCCGATAACCATGTTTTCAATCAGGATTTTATAAAGGCCCCATAGAGCTTTTACATTTTCAGTCTGGGCAGCCGGAGTAACCTTTACCTTATTTCCATCAACAGCCACATTCAACTCTTCAGGAATAATTCTGGAAAGAGTTCCTTTGCTACCCTTCACTTCTATCTTCTGTCCGTTTACAGAGACAGTGACTCCATTGGGAATATTGACCGGTACTTTACCTATGCGTGACAATTTGCAACTCCTTTAAAATTAAAGCATCAGATAACTGATGCCGCTTTTCATATACACCTACCACACCAGCCCGATCACTTCACCGCCTACATTTAATTTTCGACAGTCTTTATCGGTCATCACACCCTTTGATGTGGATATGATGGCTATACCCATACCATTAAGTACTTTTGGCACCTGAGCGCATCCAACATATTGTTTACGACCCGGTGTACTTACCCTTTTAATACCTTGAATGGCATTTTTCTGGTCCTCACCGTACTTTAACAGTATTTTAATAACTCCCTGTTTTCCATCATCTACAAAGGCGTATTTTGAGATAAGATGGTTTTCATGGAGTATTCTGGTAATTTCCTTTTTCAGATTCGAAGCAGGAATGTTTACCGTACGTTTTTTTGCCTGAATGGCATTTCTAATTCGATTGAACATGTCGGCGATTTGATCTGTCAACATCAGTCTGACCCTTTCCCTGTCTACCAACTAGCTTTCACGACACCAGGAATTTCTCCCCTAAGTGCCATTTGGCGAAAACAAATTCTGCAGAGTCCAAAATCACGGATAAATGCTCGTGGCCGACCACAACGTCTGCATCGAGTGTATTTTCTGGTAGAGAACTTTGGTTTTTTTCTGCTTTTTTCTATTAATGCTTTTCGTGCCACTTCATTCTCCCTTTTTTCTTATTTACGGTAAGGCATTCCCAACTCTTCCAGTAGTGCCAAACCTTCCTTGTCTGAACCAGCAGTAGTGCAAATACAGATATCCATTCCCGTGATTCTGGAAACTTTATCTCTGTCAATTTCCATGAAAACTATCTGCTCTTTTATTCCCAAGGTGTAGTTTCCAAACCCATCAAAAGATTTCCTTAACAAACCTCTGAAATCCCTGATACGTGGAATGGTAATATTAACCAGCCTATCAAAGAATTCCCACATACGTTCCCCTCTTAGTGTGACCTTACATCCAATAGGAACGTTTTCGCGAAGTTTAAAATTGGAGATGGCTTTCTTGGAACGGGTAACTACCGGTTTCTGTCCCGAAATTTCCCTCAAACACATTACTGCCTCATCGATAAGTTTGGCATCTCCAACAGCATCACCAACACCCATGTTTAATACAATTTTTTCCAGAGTTGGCACTTGCATAACATTAGAGTACCCCATTTTTTCCATGAGGGCAGGTACTACACTCTTTTTATACTTTTCCCTCATACGAGGTTCATATTTAGTTCCAGTACTCACTCTATTGACTCCTTAGCCTTTTTTGAAAAACGAACCCGCTTACCATCTTCTAGAACCATTTTTCCCAGGCGAGTAGGCTTTCCGGTTTTAGGACACACCAGCATTAAATTAGAAATGTGAATTGAAGCTTCTTTTTCAACAATACCACCCTGCTGATTTTTTGCATTTGGTTTGGTATGTCTTTTTACCACATTGATTCCTTCGACGATCGCTCTGCTCTTTTCAGGAAATACTTTGAGGATTCTTCCGGTCTTTCCTTTATATTCTCCTGAAATTACTTGAACATTGTCATTTTTGCGCAGTCGAGATGCCATAATAAATTAACTCCTCAATCATTAAAGAACTTCGGGTGCAAGTGAAACGATACGTGTAAATTTTTTTTCACGCAACTCACGAGCAACCGGTCCAAAAATACGAGTTCCCTTGGGCTCTCCAGTATCATTGATAATAACAGCAGCATTATCACTGAACCGAATATAGGTGCCATCCTTTCGCCCGTACTCTTTAGTGGTACGAACAATTACCGCTTTTGCAACAGCACCCTTTTTGACTGCTCCATTTGGCAGGGCTACCTTGACTGCGACAACAATCACGTCTCCGACGCGAGCATATCGCCTTCGGGTTCCCCCCAATATTCTGATGCACTCAACTTTTTTTGCGCCGGAATTGTCGGCTACGTTTAACCTTGTCGATACCTGTATCATTTCTTCCTCAACTTGCTTTTTGTACCTGCATGCTGAAACTTGTGTACTTATCTGGCCTTTTCAATGATTTCACCAACTCGCCAGCATTTAGTTTTTGAAAGTGGACGTGTCTCAATAATTCTAACCTTATCGCCCACTTTACATTCGTTATTCTCATCGTGTGCTACGTATTTTTTGCTCATTCGAACAATACGGCCATAAGTGGGATGGGTATACTTTCTTTCTACCTTTACCACAACACTTTTATCCATCTTATCACTCACAACAATACCAGTTCGTTCTTTTCTTTCATTTCTCTGGTTCATTACTTTTCCTCATCTTGAAAAGCGAAACACTGTTTCAGGAGTCCGTAATATATATTACGGCCGCTTACTTACCCATCTCATTAAGGATTGTTTTTGCCCTGGCAATATCGCGTCGGATATACCTAAGCTGAAGCGGATTAGCTAACTGTCCAATTTTTGCCTGAAAACGTAGATTAAAAATTTCCTCTTCCCATCCTTCGATCTTCTTCAAAAGATCTTCTTTAGATAGACTGCGTAATTCTTTTGGTTTCATGGTTTATGTACCCTATTTTTCAATTTCCAAAAACCGAGTCTGCACTGATAATTTTTGTGCAGCAAGTCTCATCGCTTCTCTGGCAACTTCTTCTTTTACACCAGCCATCTCAAACATTACTGTGCCAGGCCTTACAACCGCTACCCATCCTTCCGGTGCGCCCTTTCCTTTTCCCATTCGGGATTCTGCAGGATGCTTTGTGATAGGCTTATCTGGGAAAATTCTTATCCAGACTTTTCCTCCACGTTTAATAAAACGGGTCATCGCCCTTCTTGCAGCTTCGATCTGACGGTTATCAAGCCAACCAGGCTGCATTGACTGAAGACCAAATTCACCAAAAGAGATTTTATTACAACGGGTAGCCATACCACGCATTCTACCACGTTGAGTTTTTCTCCATTTAACTTTTTTCGGTGACAGCATTTCTAAAATCCTCCCTTAGGCAAGCACGCCTTCGCCGGCCTTGGCAGGCTGCTTTTCGTCACGGTTTATAACTTCACCTTTACAGATCCACACTTTTACTCCTATACACCCATAAGTCGTATGTGCAGTAGAAGTAGCATAATCAATATCGGCTCTTAAAGTGTGCAGCGGTACTCGCCCTTCTTTGTATGTTTCTGTTCTGGCTATTTCTGCACCATTCAATCTTCCGGCAATCTGAACCTTTATTCCTTCTGCACCCATTCTTATGGCTGTAGAGATTGCCTTTTTAGTTGCCTTTTTATAGGATACTCTCTTTTCCACCTGACGAGCGATGTTTTCGCATACCAATTGAGCATCCATTTCCGGCTTTTTAACTTCTTTTATATTGATCTGTATCTCTTTTTGGGTAAGATGTTGAAGCTCACCCTTTAGCCGCTCTACCTCTTCACCTTTTTTTCCAATTACAATCCCTGGTCTTGAGGTATGAATTCCGACAGTGATCCTTTTTGCCGTACGCTCTATTTCAAGAATTGAGATTCCACCGTGCTCCAAGCGTTTCCTTAGATAATTCCTGATAAGCATATCTTCATACAGATAATCGGGAAAACGCTCTTTTGAGAACCAGTTTGAAACCCAGGTACGTGTTATTCCCAATCGCAATCCTACTGGATTCGTTTTCTGACCCACATATCCTCCTGTTAATTAGCAACCCTAACTGTTACATGACACATGCGTTTGAGAATCTGTGAAGCACGGCCATGCGCACGCGCTCTGAAACGCTTCATTACCGGCCCTTCATCAACACGAATCTCTTTAATTCTAAGCTCATCAACATTAACCGATGCATCCGCATTTTTATTTTGCAGGTTTGCCACCGCAGACTTGAGCAGCTTTGCAATGTCAGTAGCCACTTTTTTATTAACATTTAATTCAAGAAGACTTATAGCCTCCCCAACCATCATTCCCCTTACAGCATCCGCAACAAGACGTGTTTTTCTGGATGTCGATCGCAGATATCTAATTTTCGCTATAGCTTCCAAACTAACCCTCCCCAGCTATTTCTTTGCTGCTTTGTCAGTCTTGTTTGCACCACTGTGTCCCCGGAAATTACGGGTTGGCGCAAATTCCCCTAACTTATGTCCGACCATATTCTCAGTTACATAAACCGGAATAAATTTATTCCCATTGTGAACGGCAAAAGTATGTCCTACAAATTCCGGAAGAATCGTTGAACGACGTGACCAGGTTTTTATGACTTTCTTCTGCCCGGTCTTATTTGCTTCTTCTACCTTCTTTGCCACATGGTCATCAACAAACGGACCTTTTTTTATTGAACGAGACATATTTATTCCTCTGCTTTATTTTTTATTTCGTTCTTCGTCGCACAATGTACTTACTAGACAACTTTCGCTTATTTCTGGTTTTCAGACCTTTTGACTTCTGTCCCCAAGGAGATACCGGATGTCCACCACCGGCTGTCTTTCCCTCTCCTCCACCCATCGGGTGATCGATTGGGTTCATTGCAACACCTCGAACAGTAGGTCGAATTCCCATATGGCGCTTTCGCCCAGCCGAACCTATTACAATGTTCATGTGCTCAGCATTACTTACTTGTCCAATAGTAGCCAGACAATTCTCCTTCACAATTCTAATCTCACTTGAAGGAAGCTTAAGATGTACTATTTTGTTTTCCTTTGCAAGGATTTCTGCGTATGAACCTGCACTTCTGGCCATCTGTCCACCCTTACCCTCTTGCATTTCAATATTATGAACTTGTGTTCCAAGAGGAATATTTTTCAAGGGCATACAATTGCCTTCAGCGATTTCAACATTTTCACCAGAAATAATTTTCATTCCTGGTTTCATATTGCTTGTTGCCAGAATGTATCGTCTTTCCCCGTCTACGTATTTTATTAGAGCAATGAAGGAAGAACGATTAGGATCGTATTCTACAGTTTCTACAATACCAGGAATGTTAAACTTGTTACGTTTAAAATCAATAATCCGGTAATATCTTTTATTTGCGCCTCCCCTGTGACGCACTGTTATAACCCCACGGTTATTTCGACCTGTACATTTTCTTTTAATTTCGGTCAATGGCTTGTAAGGTCTGTCCACTGTTACCTGCTCAAAACTGTTTACGGTTTTGTACCGTAAAGTTGGGGTCAGGGGTCTAAAACTCTTTAATGGCATATTTTTCTCCGATTTCTTCAGTTACGTCTGTTTTCGGGGCTTACACTTCACCAAACTTTGCGATAGATTGTCCTTCCTGGAGTTTTACAATTGCTTTTTTCCAGTCTGAACGATATCCGACGTAACGCCCCATACGCTTTTTCTTACCCTTTACAACCATTGTATTAACTGACAAAACAGACACACCGAAAAGTTTTTCAACAGCTTCTTTTATCTGAGGTTTTGTAGCCTTACGCAATACCTCAAAAACATACTTGTTCTGATTTTCGCGCAATGTCGTATTTTTTTCAGTAATAGAAGGATATCTGATTATTGAATGAAACTTGCTCACGATACCACCGCCTCTTTTACTCTTTCGACCAGATTCTCTTCAGCAAAGATAATGTTTTCACTGGCCATAATATCATATGCATTGATCTCATTTACCGGGCGTACCTGCACATCCCTTATATTTCTTGCTGACAAATAAATATTTTTTTCACCATTGCCTACAATCAGAAGATTTCTTTTCCCCGCAACCGATAAAGTCTTTAATAATGATACAACCGATTTTGTCCTGGGTTTATCATAAGAAAGATTATCGATGACCAGGATATTTTCAGTTTTTGCTCTGGATGAAAGTGCTGAAGTTAAAGCGAGCCTTCTGATTTTCTTAGGTATAGTGGTATAGTAATCACGTGGTTCAGGTCCATGAGCTTTACCTCCACGTACCCAAATTGGTGAAGTATTGGAACCAGCTCTGGCTCTGCCTGTACCCTTCTGCCTCCAAGGTTTTCTTCCACCACCGCTTACTTCGCTTCTGCCTTTAGTCTTGGAAGTGCCCTGACGCTGATTAGCCAGCAAAAGCTTTATTACCTGATGCAAAACAGGTTCATTAACCTCTGCATCAAAAATGGACTGTGGTAGTTCCACCTCACCCTTTACAGTCCCGTCCTGTTGGTATAATTTAGCCTTCATTATTTTTCACCTTAGAAAAAAGATGCTACTTTGAATAGTTTTTTGTTAAAATAAGATACCCTTTATTCGGACCCGGAACTGAGCCTTTTACAAATACCAGCCCGGCTTCTTTATCAAGAGACACAACTTCAAGATTTCTGATTGTTACTTTTTCATTACCCATATGCCCTGACATTTTCAATCCGGGAAATACCCTTGCAGGGTAAGTGTTTGCACCAACCGAGCCACGTTCACGAACATTAGTATTTCCGTGACTTTCACGCCCTCTCTTAAAGTTGTACCTCTTAACAGTACCCGCATGGCCTCTTCCTTTGGAAATTCCACTAACGTTGATAGTTTTAACATTTTCCAAAATTTCCAAACCAATCTTTTGACCCGGTTTTATTCCCTCATCAGCGGAATCCAATTTGAATTCACGCACAATTTTGGTGGGTACGGATTCATGTTTTTTGAAATGTCCAAGTAATGGCTTATTGACTTTTTTCTCAGAGATCTCTTCAAAACCCAGCTGTACCGCAGCATAGCCATCTTTTTCCAGAGATTTAATCTGATGGACGACATTATTTGCAGCAGAAATAACTGTCACCCCAATCGCCTTACCCGCCTCATCAAAGATTCGGGTCATGCCAACTTTCTTACCAATCAAACCCTGCATATTTTCACCTGTCTTTCACGGCAGGCCAGATACATCCTCCAGCCTTCAGATCTGTTCAACTTATACTTTGATCTCTACATCAACACCAGCAGGCAGATCCAGCTTCATCAGAGAATCAACCGTCTGAGGTGTAGACTCCAGGATATCGATAAGCCGTTTGTGAATTCTAGTCTCAAACTGCTCTCTGGATTTTTTATTAACATGCGGTGATCTTAACACCGTATAGATCGTTTTTTCAGTAGGCAATGGAATAGGCCCTGAGATCCTGGCACCCGTCCCCTTTGCAGTCCTCACTATATCTGATGCAGATTTATCGAGGATATTGTGATCAAACGATTTTAATCTGATTCTGATTCTTTCACCTGGCATTAATCTATGCTCCTTGTTTCTCTCGTTCTTTTTACAGTCTACCGATTCGCCGTAAAATTTCATCTTGCACGGCTTTGTTGGTTATTTCATACCTTTCAAATTGCATTGTATATACAGCTCTACCCTGAGTTAAGGATCTTAGTGCAGTTGCGTATCCAAACATTTCTGAGAGCGGTGCTTCAGCGTCAATAACCTGTACATCTTTTCTGGCCTCAATACCGGATATTTTGCCTCTTCGCCCGTTTAAATCATTAATCACAGATCCCATATACTCTGAGGGAACAACTACTTCCAGCTTCATCTGCGGCTCAAGAATTACTGGAACAGCTTTTACACAAGCCTGTTTGTATGCCATTGTAGAGGCTATTTTAAAAGCCATTTCAGTTGAATCCTCTTCTCTATAACCGGCTTCTTTAATTACTACTTTTATTCCTGCAAGCGGATATCCTGACAAAGTACCTCCGCTTGATGATTCATCTATTCCCTGACGAACCATAGCCAGAAAAGAATCTATAAATTGAGGATCGGTAACAGAGTTTTCAATTACTATTCCCTTGGAAGCTTCTATTGGCTCAACAGAAATAGTAATATTGGCATACTGACTCTTTCCACCCACAGGCTGGGTAAACTCTACTGTTTCCGTTACCTTTCTGGTAATAGTCTCTCTGTAAGAAACCTGCTGATTCCCGACGTGCACTCCAATATTAAATTCGCGAACAAGCCTGTCAACAAGAATTTCTAAATGAAGTTCACCCATTCCTGAGATTAGCCTTTGCCCGGTTTCATTATCTACAGAAATTCTACAAGTAGGATCTTCATCAGCCAATCGTTGTAAGGCCGAATTCAGTTTTTCCTCATCAACAGTACTTTTGGGCTCAATTGACCTGGAAAGCACCGGCTCAGGAAAAACCATTTTTTCAAATACAATAGGGAAATCAGGATCACAGATGGTATCTCCGGTTGTAGTATCCTTTAGCCCTACTAAGCCCACTATATCACCCACTTGCATAGATTGTTCTGCATGCCTTTTATTGGAATGCATTCTAAAAATGCGAGTAATACGTTCTTTAGTTTTTGTTCTTGGATTATAAAAAACCTCTTTAAATCCAGCTTTACCTGAATAGACCCTTGCATAGGCCAAACGACCAATATGTGGATCTGAAGAGATTTTAAATACCAAGGCTGAATAAGGTTGTTTGATTTCCGGTTTTCTTTCCTTTTTTTCACCGCTTAAGGGATCTACACCTTCTATTACGCCACGATCAATTGGCGAAGGCAAGAATTGTACAACCGCATCTAACAACTGTTGAATGCCTTTGTTTTTAAAGGCAGATCCGCATAAAACCGGACTTATCTTACCACTTATCACAGCCTTCCGGATCGTACTGACAATCAGCTCCGGATCAATTTTACTTTCATCCAATACCAGTGCCATTAACTGATCATCATAATCCACAAGCTGCTCAAGCATCAATTCTCTTTTTTTCAGAGTATCCTCATACATGTATTCAGGAATTTCAGATTCTAAGACATTAGCGCCTAAACTTGACTCATCATATCGATAAGCCTTCATTCTGATGAGATCAACGACCCCCTCAAATTTATCCTCTTTTCCAATTGGTACCTGAATCGCAACAGGATTTGCAGCAAGCTTGTGTTGCATCATGCTGATTACATTGTAGAAATCAGCACCAACTCTATCCATTTTATTCACAAATGCGATTCGGGGAACGTGATACTTGTCAGCCT
>CAYYNL010000101.1:0-17210 GCA_964472925.1 uncultured Fibrobacter sp.
GGCTTCCCGATTATTATCGGGATGCGAAAGAATTGCACTCAACTGAGGAATTTAGGTTCAATACCTGAATGTTTGCGAATCAGGTTGTTTTGATTTCTGAATCACTCAATTAGCATTTCCCTGGGTGATGAAGTCTTTCTGCCTCTTTCCGCTTTATCGCGTAAACGAACCGTTTTTTAAAAACATACTACTAATTTGTAAGTGGATAAAATTCCACGTACTTTTTTTTAGTAAATAGAGCGGATTCTTATGAATAAAACCCTTCTGGAGCCCACTAAAGAGCTTCTTGAGGAATGTAAGTCTGGTAATCAGCTTGCGTTCAAAGAAATCTTCCACATGTATCGTTCTTATGCCTATAATCTGATCTATAAAATAACCGGGCCTTATGGAGATCACGAAGACTTGCTTCAGGAGGTTTTCTTTCAAATCTACCTTTCCTTGAAAACTTTTCAGGGGGATTCTTCCTTTAAGACCTGGTTTCACCGGGTAGTGATTCATGTATGTACCCGAAGATGGAGATATCAGAAAGCTGAGAAAAGAATCTCACCTAAAAATACGGTACATCTGGATGCAGTGGAAAACACAGTGCAATCTACAGAGTTAAGCTCTTCAAAGCATCTGGAATTAAAAGATCTGGTGGAACAATCTTTGGATGAACTGGATTATAAGTTGCGTATTCCTTTAGTGCTCAATATATATGGTGAAATGGATCTTGCAGAGATCGCTACCATTATGGGGATCCCTGAAGGGACAGTCAAATCGCGGCTTTTTACGGCACGAAAGAAAATGAGAGAATTTCTGGATACTCTGGAAAAACAATGAACGCTGAGAACTACAAAGACACCTGGTTCGAAGATGCGCTGCGGACAGAACAAAGCAGTGCTGCTATCGATTTTGATGCTGTTGAGGCTGTCCTTCTGGATCGTATCAACAGAGCCGAAGAAATAGGTGTGCTTTCGCTGCTGAAACTGGAAAATATCGTTTCAATGGAAATGTTCCAGAGAATTGAAAATGACCTGTTTGCTCAAATCGCTCAGTATAAAGAATATGAGGAACCGGTTAATGAGTGTATAAAGACCGAAAATGATCTGTCTGGTACACAGTGGGAACGGCTCGAAGCAAAATTATTCTCCAAAATTCATAATTGTGCTGAAGTTCCGCTCTGGGAACAGTTTATTATGGCTTCACAGACTGAGCCCTTATTTGGAGATTGGGAACAGATAGAAAATAAAATATTTGAAGAGATCTCAAAATCGGAAAAGCAGGAATCCTGGATTTTATGCGCCAAAAATGAAGAAATAAGTGCTCCGATCCAAATCGAGAATGAGGAGCAGCATTTAGAAGAAAGGCTCTGTGAGAACCAATCCATGAAATCTTTTGAAAAGGAGATTAAAAGAGAAATAGTTCTTACTATGAGTCAAATAGAAAAGATTGAAGAGTCTCTTTTTAGTCGTATAGAAAAAAATAATGAGCAGATTAAGCTGGAAAAGCAGCCTTTCTGGGTATTTATTGATCATTTTCTGTTTGTTTTCAAAACTGCGGGTCTGGTTTCTGCCCTCATATTATTGTTTGTGGGGGGGCTGATCCTTTATCCGCGATTTTTTGACAAACCTGAATCTCCGGTGAATACATTTGCATATCAGGTATATGGCAATGCCCTGAATATTCCGGGGATAAGTGGTACTATAGACAAAGAGTGCGTTTCGGTTTCAGGCGGAATAGTCAAACTGCTCAACAAACATGGCAGTATTGAACTGCGAAATGATTCAAGAATCGAGATGTTGAAGGTTACTGAAAAGGCCGCTCATTACCGGGTGAAATTGTCAGGTACCAATAATAAGGATAATCGGTTTGTTCCACAGATAGCGTTCCTGGTTAACCGACATAAGCAGGATGAGGAATTTCTGGTCTATACTTCCGATTATCAGATTGCTGTAAAAGGAACCTATTTTAAACTGGAGCCTGGTTTCGCAGGTACGGTTACTACCAGAGTTCTTGAAGGTATTGTCAGTGTCTCTTCACCACATTTTGACCGTTTAGAGCTTTTTGCAGGACAGAGTCTTCAGTATGATCCGACAACAGAGCGTTATGTTGTTAAGGATAGTGGACAAGTAATAATGCGCCAGGATATCGAAGAAATTCCTGAGATTGATTCGATGACCGAATACAGAATGCTGCAGATAAGAAGCTCTGTAGAAAATGCTAACGTTTGTGTGAATGGCGTTCTATATGGGAATACACCGCTTGCCATACGCTTTCCGGCAGGTAGCTGCAGTATTAGTCTGTCAAGTATTGGATATGTACCACTGGATACGGTGATTACCATTCGCGACGATAACCAAAGTAATGTTTTTACTTTTGCCCTTAAAAAAGTGATGGTGCCGCCTGTTGTCAAAAAAGTTCAGCCCCACAAACCGGCAGATAAATTTGAATTGATACCAGAGAAAAGCGATTCCGCTTTACAGGGTGATGTAGCAGCCATTACACCAGAACTGATTAGTAATAAATTACTTGAACCAAACGATTCATCATTTAAGGAAAGTGAAGAACTTTATTCAAGGGCACAAAAAGAGGAGCTGGCTGGAAACTGGGAAGCAGCCATAGATCTTTATCAGTCGGTGTTTGACAACCAGAACTCACCTAGATTGATTCGTGAAGATGCGCTGTTTTCTATCGGAAGATTGAAAGTGGATAATGTGCATAATCCAGCCGAAGCATCACAGGTATTTCTGACCTATCTTGCCCTTTTCCCGCAGGGTTCATTTGCAGGAGAGAGCTGGTTAAGGCTGGCTGAACTGGAATTTAGCATCAGACCCGAAAATGCCACCCGTTATTACGAGAAATTTTTCCAGTTATTTCCGCAACACCCCAGGATTGTTGAACTGAAAAATCGGGTAGGAGTCATTTATCTTCAGCAAAAACGGTATGATGAAGCTATTACTCTTTTCAGAGAGGCACTTGAAAGTCCAGTGTTTTCCGGCAAAAAAGAACGGGCTCTGATATCAGAGAATCTTGAGCGTGCTTTGAAGCAAAAAGCGGCTGGCAGTAATAACCTGGTAAACCGTTAATTTTCCTTTCAATATTTATCTCTTGTGAATTCAATTTTCCCAGATATTTAATCCCTGACGGGATCAGGAAAAACAACAGATATTGCACTGGTGGTCCAAAAAAAATTTAGACTGGAGGAGAAAGAATGGGTTCTAAAGGAAAACACTATGTAGTAGGTATTCATGTTACTAACAGGGTAAAACATATTCCATCTGTACAGAATGTACTCACCGAATTTGGCTGCTGTATAAAGACTAGAATTGGGCTTCATGAAACATCTGATGACACCTGTTCACCCAATGGGCTCATTCTGGTGGAGTTGGTTGGGGATGATAATAATCTTGTAAATTTTAAATCATCTCTGCTAAAGATCGAGGGGGTTGAAGTAAAGGAGATGGTTTTTTCTCACGATTGATCGTAGCGCAAGGTGTTTGAAACGGTTTTCCCTATAAAATTGAGCAAGGCTGTATTAGACGGCTTTTCACAAAGAGTACAGAAAAGCCGAATCGCAGGTAAGATTCTCGATTAAATCGTGCAGTTTATGGACAAGGAGCTTGTGGCTTGGAGTATAGAGGAAACTGCTAAAACCGACACCCAGTTGCTCTGGAGAAATACCGAACCGTAACGTGGACAACATCTGACCTACGACCAGATCCCGGTAAAGGAATCAGACAGTATAAATGACTTTGCCAACACGTTTAATATGGTCGATCAGGTCGTCATTATCGATTTGAGAATAAACTGAGATGTCGATTGTATATGGAAGCATCAGATCGTCAAGATCACGGAGTATTTGCCTGAATGTTTGCATGTCAATATCTTTGCCATCGATTACCAAATCGATATCCGAGCCGTTTTTATATGTACCTTTGGCTCTGGAACCATACAAAACAGCCTTACGGACAGCCGGATATCTATTAAAAACTAAGCAAATCTGCTCCAGTGATTTTTCAGAAATTCCATATTTCATTGATTGGTCTCATCAAGCTGACGGTAATTTTCTAATGTTTCTCTTAATGCAATAAATTCAGGGTAGTAATTTCGTGTTATGGCCTCTATTACCTGTTTTGCTGTTGACTCATTATATGTATGGGTGGTCAGATTGCGATCTGAAAGCATGTCCATCCAAACTTCACCATGCACAATTAGGCCGCGTTTAAAGGCTAAACGGAATGCGTCTTTGCTGCCTTGAATATTAGTTTCGCCCTGATACTCATAAAAATCCCTAATAGTATTCCAGGCAAGTTCATAGGTATATTCGAATGATTTTATAAGGCCTTGCACTTCCAGTTCGTTGAGCTGTTTTTTTTCAAAAAATTTACTTAATTGGCTCAGTGCTTTTTGAAAATTGGAGAACCGCTGTATCCATCGGATGTCTCTTTTGGGCATTTTATTTCCTTTCATAGCCGATTAACCTAAAAAATACATGTTTGAGATCAGGATTGCAGCCATAAAGGGAATAAAACCAGCTTAAAAATAAAGAAGCGAATTCAACATATAAATGAGGAAAATACCCAAATAGAAAGTCTTGATATATCAATAAAGAGTATTATCCGTTAAATTCATTAGCCTTTTCGATTATAAGATTCTGCAGTTGAGAAGGATGCATAGACGTAAAATTGAGATGGTAAGAATTGAAAGCGGTACAGACATAAGCACCTTATTCAACTGCAGACTTAAAAGTTAAAAGGCAATACCTGCTCGAGCGCTAACAATAACTGGATTTTCACCGTCAACTATATCTTTTACCAACCAACTCGCACTGCCTTCTATTATTAACCCAAAAAGAGAGTTTTTAAATAATCGCATGCCAACTTTTGCACTGAGATTAAGCCCCAATCCATCCTCAGCAATATCGGAATTATTTACCCATCCAAGTCCTGCCCCAAATCCAATATAGGGTGATAACACAGTATAGGCAGGTAAGGGGTACAGATCTAACGAAAGTACACCATCGACCCACCATGCATCATCAAAATTGGATGCGCCTTCAATCATGGCGTTAATAGAGACATAGTCGCCCAAACCCCACATTTTGCCCAAAAAGGCCTGATACGTAGGATTATCTGTTCCCAGATTAAAAATATTACCTATTCCGACTCCAATGTAGACATTGCTAGGGGCCCCATGTTCGGCTGATCCATCATTGGCAACTGATTTTTCATTATCGGTGCCATTGTAGCCAGTTGTATCCTCATTAGGATATTCGGTTGTATCATCAGGAACTGACGAAGTATCAGGGGTCATTGTAGTATCTGGCAGATCCGATGTTTCCTGAGCGGTTAGTAAAAATATTACTAATGGTATAATTATAAAAATCTTATTCAACATAATACACCTCCTTGTGTAAATTATTTATAAAAGCAATTGTTAAGCCAGTTCTTGCACTCTTTTTTTTAGCGGTTAAGCGATGGCATTGCTATGCGCTAAAACTTTTTTATGAAGATTTTTAATTTTTTAAGATCAGTGGTAATTTTGTAGGGAAGAAAACTTGTCAGCATTGCCTTTTGTTTAGTAGTTTGCCTTTTTTCCCCCATTACGGGTGAAAAAGAAAAAATTATGACCATAAAATCTTTTGTAGTCGATACTGCAAATCACCTGGTTAAAAAAACTTTAGATAATTTAACTTTTGATAATCGCAAATCTGTTTTAATGATTAATAAGATAAATTTAGAGGCTTCACAAGTAGCACAAACTGTTACCATTAATTTCGGAACTCATTAATGGTAAACCCTATAATCAACAATTTGTGTTTATTTCCCTGTTCCGCTTTTGTTACTTTGTGAGCATTTTATTCCCGGCTGCTGGCGGGTGACCATTCGTTTGAAACATTACCAGCTGAACGTTTTAGAAGTTCTGGTGGAAAATCCACCTTTATTGTTTTATGCGACTGAATCGCTTTTTGCAATTTTCGCTGCGAAAAGGATACAGGAGCTACTGCAAATTCTGCCACATTATAACATTTTAAAAAAGAATCGTAAAATTCCCCATCGCGCTGAGGCAATATAAATGCTTTGCTGGCATTCCCCATAGAATCAATATGGCTTATATAAAGACGGGTGAATATGCCCCCATCTCTTCTGGATGAAAAAATAATCCACCGTCCATTTTGGGACCACGAATGATAACTTTCATTGTACTCACTGTTTATGTTAAGCTTTCGGTATTGACTGGTTCTAAGATCCATGAGATAGAGATCACTGCTTGCATCGATGTAGGGATAAGGACCGTAATTTTGCATACAAAATAGACAGAATTTATTATCTGGTGATATTCTGGGCATTGCAATACTCAGTCCGGTTTGTTCTGGAGTAAGCACAGTGTCCACTTTCCCCCAGATGTTTTTATCGATATCGTAAGCTATTCGTAAAAGGCTGTATCTGGTCCTGTTGAAATTTTGGGGTGGTTCTCCGTTATCGCTCCACAAAATCGGTGCACTGCAGTAATAGAGATATTGCCCATCTGCAGACCATGCCGGCCATGTGTTCAGGGTTCCTTGTTGACTGAGCTGCGGCAGAGAAATAATCTTGTTGTATGATAAATCATAAATAGCGATATACGAATCATTATCATAAACATCGATAAACTGTCTTCCTACCGAATGGAAATACTGCTGTACTTTATAAGATGAGAATGCTATATACCTGCCTTCAGGGTGCCAGGACACGTGACCTATTCTGGAAGAAAGCAGGGCGAGAGAATCACCATTGGCAATCAGAGTTTCAACACCTCCAGAATTACTTCGTAATTGTAATGTAAAGTGGCTAGGGTCGTTTTTCATTGGTATATGACAATTGATACATTTCAACTGGTCATACTGTGAATAATTCATGGTGCTAAGAAGTTCTCTTTGCCTAAAAGAGGTAAGATCCCTTTCACATTCGCGAAGATCTCTCCAGTAACTGTACTGAAAATTCAAAAGACGATATGTGCAATACTGGTCAATAGGCTCTCTGGCTATAGTGTTTTCGATTGTCTTATACCGAAGCCACTTACCCTTTTCGGTCCTGGTGTAAATTGAAATATAAAGCGGATTTCCAGGATTTTTCGATAGTAATCTTTTCCAACTCTTGTCATCGATGAAGAATTTCCCTTTCTTACCTTTTACCAAAATCGTAAATCCATTAACAGAAGATATTTCGGCAATACTGGCAGAGGAGGAGTCCTTTAAAGAAAATTGAAGAGGTGCAATATTTGGAGGGATAGTAATGCCAGAATAGTCTGGTTTGATCTGCGGTATCAGATCTGAAGATGAGCATTGCTTTTTAATTTTTTCCAGATCTGTGCGGCATCCTCCAAATAGTGCAGCACAACAAACAAGTATGCTCCAATATCTGTTCATTTAAAGGCCCCGGATGAATATCTGAAAGTGAAATAGAAGAAATAGGAGTCACCGTAGGCTGGAGCAAGTTTCGCAGCAGCCAAGCTGTCATTCTCAAGTTGCAGGAAATCATGCGTGAATTTGTAGAAACGCTCCGTTGTTTTCGGGTTTACTCCAGTAAAAGAGACATCAGAAGAAGTCTGCATCAGGTTAAATGATTGATAAAGACAAAATGCCTCATCCCAATACCTTGGCAGGGCTGTGTATCCGTATGATCCGGCAATTGAAATCAGCCAGGGGATCTCTTCAATGCGGTTGTTAAGAAGACAAAAGTTCATCAGATAATCGTAAGCCAACTTATTGTTACTATTACTTTGAAGAAGTGACTTGAGTATAATTTCGCTACTCATATTGTTGTTTAGAAAGTAATCAAGAGTATCCTTGTTTTTGTACATGGAAGCAATCCTGGGTTCTGACAAAAGATTACCGTTATTTCTGATAACACTTAGCAGTTTCCGGGCTTTATCACGGAAAAAAGGCATATGAGATAGCTTTTCCAGATAAACAGCAGCAGCATCCTTGTTTCCGATGGCAATTTGCACTAGAGACCGACGATAAAGAATCTCAGGATAAGGACCTAAATTCTCCATGAGCTCACCAGTAATCTTCTCGGCTGTGTTAACCAGACCCAAATCCATTGCCAGATCAGCTATCACGATCCAGCTTACATAGATAGTTGCATTCATGCTGCTCAGCATCAGAAGTGGATCATAAGAGAACGAGGTTTGAGGGAAAGAAAAAAGTCTCTCTCCAGATTGACCGGTATGACAAAGAGCCTGGTTAATGGCATGAATCATGAAAACATGAAGAGGGCCTGCTTTTTGGGGGAAATTTTTAAAAAAAACTTCAGTCCTTTCATTAAGGATCTTTTCCCATTGCCCATGCATGACATGGTGGGTTGTTCTGGCAATTATCCTGGTATATCGATTTGTTATGTCTTTGTAAAGCCACAGGGTTGCCAGTGTAAAACTGCAGATGAATAATAAGATTTTTAAAAAGATGCTGATTTTTTTTGGTAATTGAACTACCCGCCTCAATGTTATGACAACGATTACAGAAAGCGGAAAAAATCCAATTACTGTCAGTGGCAATCCAGATAATGTGGTAAAATCGGTCCATCGGGTTATCATGCGTAGAGGCAGGAATCTGCTTTCCATAAAATAGAGAACTATCCCATTGATTGCTGCAGTAATTACAATCGGAATAATATTGCTTTTATCTTTGAAAATCTGGTAAATAACTATGAAAAGAAGCAATAGTAGTGCTCCCCATTGTATAAAATACCAGGAAAGCCAGAAAAGAACACTCAGCCACACAATCGATTTACAAAGCGAAAGGGGCTGTAATCGCAGATAGAAAAAAGCAAAAGCAAGAGAAATTGCTACAGGAAGCAGAAAATAGATATAGCTCAACTCGTACCAGGAACAGATCGTTAATGTGAAAAAAGCAGGTGCAATGGCAAGAACGGATGGTGTAAAGGAACAGGTTTGCCGGATATATGAGGTAAATATCCAGCAGAAAAACAGGATAAAACCGGTAATAACCAGTGAACCGACAATCGGATAATGACATATACAGATAAAAATTGCGACAATAAACTTTGTCCATCCACCCGGAGTAGTCGCGATTTCACTCAGATATTGGGGGGTCAGTTCAAGAATAAAATGATTCCTGAACAGCAGATCTTTATAAGAGGAGACATCTTGTGATTTGATTATAGCTACATATTTATGAATACTGAGCCCATTGACAGAAAAAATGACAGATGGATCGATATGAAACAACAGAAAGGAAAAACAGAAACTGAAAAACAACAGAATGAACCCTAAACGCCATAGCGACCGGTTTTTCAGCAAATTCTTAATATTGATAGCCAACTAAAAATACTTCCTTTGGTGGTCAGGTCATATGGTGCAGATCATCTTTGCACAAGATGGAAACTTTTTTATCACCTTTAATTTGCAACTGTCACTTTTCTGCTCAGAAATCCACCGTTTCTGAATGTAATTTTGAAAACAAGACAGTTATTTACCTCTATTATTTGTCTATTTATTATCAACTTAAGAAATTGCGAAAAACCGGTTTCACTTTAGTAAGCAGAATTCCTAGTTACATGAACGATGGCGATGGTATGCTCATCTATTATAAGCCTGTCCAGTTTAACGCTCTTAATGTTTAGCGTTCGTCTTTATCGTTTTAACAAAAGAAGTTATCTGTTCTACAGTTTCAGGACTCTCTAAGTCTTTTTGCATTATGTCTAAAGTCCCCAGCACCGGTTTGCCATATACTTCTTTTAAATCATCCAGAGCAGGATCACTGGATCGCTTTCCAGCTCTGGTCATAAAGAATGCAACCTGCTTAATCTTGTCTTTATTCTGTAACAGATAGGTTCTGGAAGCCGGTGCGATCCCTTTAAATCCCCACAAAGGACCACCAATTAATACAACATCGTAATCTCCCGGATTATTCTTTACCGGATCAATTTTTGTGGGAATTCTTCTCATGCCATCTCTTCCGCCAAAAATCCAACCAATCAGACCAGACCGGTTTTTCCTGTCGATAATCTCTTCGGTATCAGCTCCAAGTTTTTCCGAGAGTTTCTGGGCCAGTTTCTTTGTCGTTCCAGTTCTGGAATAATAAACCACCAGTACTTTCATCTGATACTCCTTTTTACAGCTTTTTGCATTGAGTTTACACTTATGGTATTAATATAATTCAGGTGCCTGGACCATTTCTTTAAAAACACCATATCTGAAATAAAATTGATAGATCAGATAATTGGTCTCATTTATGGCTTTCAGTAAACCACTGGCTAAGCGATTGGAGCCAGAAGTCTGGTAAAGGCACTATCATGCTTTCTTGTTTTTACGGCTTTGCAGCTCAATAAAGCTATCGCCTTTAAACTTCTTGCACCCAACATGCTGTCTGTGATATTTTCAATAATATTCAGTATTATTGAACTTCATGCTTAGCATATTCACTGTATTTACATCGGTTCAATAGCTTTAACCTAAGATAATGATCTTGAAAGGATTTTTTCGTGAAATGCTTCGAAATTACTAGTTGCAGTGAAAAAAAACGAAAATCCTGCCATGTTTGGACCAGTTTTCAAAACAGTCCGGAAGAACTGGATAATATCAAATGCTGGGTTGTTAAAGAAGCTTATTTTCAGAAAAACAAATCACAGTTTCTAAAGTGCAGAAAATGTAATTATTATCTTATGATGAATCGTGATTGTGGAATTATAACCGATATCCGAAGCGATATAGCTACAATTTGCTGTGATGGAGTTATCAATAGCGACAAAACACGCGCCTTGGAAAAAGTCTGGGAAACCTTAATAGAAAATGGCAAATACAATGTAATATTAGACATTTCTCAGGTAAATAATATCTATTCCTGTGGTCTGGGTTTGTTGGTTAAAATGCACAAGGATGCACAGGCAAATAACGGGATGCTTATAGTAACAGGTGTACAAGGATATGCCCTGGCTATTTTTACTAGTACCAAATTATCCAAATTGCTATTCATGGCTGCAGACCAGAAAGCTGCTCTTCAATTGTTTAATCTTCAGAAGAAAAAACAGGAAGAGGCCGAAAAAGAGACTGCGAGTAGTCCGGCAGATTCAATTAAACCACCCCGAAAACGGATTCCGTGTTGGGATTTCTTTGAAAATCATAATCCTGGCAGTCAAATCAATTGTGAAGAATGTTCCAAAAGGATCTCACCATCCAGGGATCCCTGCTGGATTGTGGAAGGACTCATTGAAGGGATCTCTTTTCAATACATAAATGAAAAATGCGAAACATGTTGTTATTTCCTGAAGTATGGAAAAGGTGTGGCATCCAAAGTTGACTCGGACGCCGATAAAGACGGCAATTTACGTAATAAAGCATAATTTTAACTTTTGATGATCCTTTTTGCACTGTTCTATGCAATTATAAATTTTTTTTTCCGGCTCCCTTCACCCAAGAGTTGTATTTTGATCTGTAAAATGGTTAACTCTGGGAGCATACCCCAAAAAATAAAATTTACTTAATTCAGTTCAGTGAAAGCCTATAGATTAGCCTGGGGAGAAAAGTATTCTGGTTGAAATTCCAGTATTAGTTAATGATTTAGAGCACAGATTCGTACGAGCTTTAGAATACTGATTTCTTTAGGACAAATCGCAAATGTTGAAATATCCTCTCAAATCTGTACACACTTTGTACACGAAACATATAATAAATGCATTAATTTTCATTTTTGCCCTTTTTATTTTATAACATTACTAATAAAAAACTGAAGGTGGTTATTATGTCTATCTTTAAAAGGGCACTCGTTTTTTCCTTCATTGCAGGGTTGTCTGTATCGGCGATTTTTGCAAAACCTGATCCGAATTTCCATATTTATCTGCTTTTTGGACAATCCAATATGGCCGGTCCATGTAATAATCAGAATGCAACACAAGAGGCCAGGGATCCCCAGCCTGCCGATTGTGATACCACCAGCAGGATAAAAGTCCTTGCATGGGGTGATTGCGATGCAACCTCTTATCCCTGCGGATTTAAATTAAAAAGAACATACGATCAGTGGTATACCGCTTTTCCCCCTTATCATAACTGCCATGAAGGAATAGGACCAGCCGATTACTTTGGTAAGACACTTCTGGATTCCATCAGAAATGACATCACAATCGGTTTTGTTCCCTGTGCCCTTTCTGGCCAGAAAATTGAAGTATTTATGAAAGGAATGAATGCTCCTATAGATAATCATACCCAGCCCCACAATGGCACTACCTCTATCAGTAGTGGTGGGTATGAATGGATGGTCAAACGGGCTAAATTAGCCCAACAATCCGGTGTAATTAAAGGAATTCTGCTTCATCAGGGTGAGGCCAACGCCGGTGAAGGCACAGCCTGGGTCAACAAAGTCAAAACTATCGTGGCAAATTTGAAAACTGATCTTGGTCTGGGTGATATTCCCTTTATTGCAGGAGAACTTATTCAGGATCCTGCTGCCGATCCAAATGCAAAAAATCTCAATCCTTTTGTCAATCAGCTTCCCAAAGAGATTCCCAACTGTGGTGTTGCTTCCTCCGAAGGTTTCAAACTCAGATCTGGAGATACATGGAGACTTCATTTCGCCTGTGATGGTATTCGTGAATTTGGCAGACGTTATGCAATGGAGTTTCTGAAACTGGCAGATACCAACCTGGTCCCCAGAAGAATAGATTCGACCAGAGCTTTTAATCCAGCAAAAGAAAAACATCATAATACAATTAACTCAACTGAAGGCGTGGTGAGCATTTATACCCTCGATGGGCATCTTTTGCATTCTTTCAATAAAATAAGTGTCCAAAATGCTATGGCTTCTGTGAACGCTAAAGGCGTTTTTCTTGTTTCAAGAAAATTGGAAAACGGTAAAAGTATCATTACACCATTTGTCAGACAATAAGGAGGAGCTAAAACAGATTATCTCTTCCTTTTTCTATTGAATCGATTAAAAGCCTGTGATTTTGCAGGCTTTTTTATTTTTGTCTCCTGGACTGGTTATGCACTCATCTCTTCAGAAAGGGTGAAATTGCTCGGTATGAAACCCTACCTTTTCTCAGGCTCATTTGATCAGATTTTGTTTTTTATTTTATCCGATTTTGTCTGACTAATATAGAGATTAGATAGTTCTTTAATGATTATTTGCAGATCAGATAAAAAAAGGATGTGCTTACTGCAAATTTTTTGAAAGCAACATTAGAATTGCGAAGAATGCTATCAATGCAGTTGTGATCAAAACCAAAATGTGTTACATATCCGCTGCAATTACATCGGAATCGCGATATACTTTTTCCTGACAACAATGTAAGCAGGTACTTAAAATAAATGGAGTTTCCATTTTCCAGTTCTTTGAGATCAAAGGAATAAATCAGAGTTTTAATAAGAAATTTAAAAAGACCTATTAAACCGGTCTCCACTGGAACCGATATCAAGAGTGTCCCATCGATGTCCGTTAAATTAATCAGATTAGTTAAAGCGTTCTCCAGATTTCCTACGTGTTCCAGCACTTCGAAACAGGTAACGAGTTTGAATTTCTTTTCTATGGTGTTCACAACGTTTAAATCCAAAAAACTGAATGTGATATTGGGGTATTTTTCGCTGGCAATTTTCAGATGATCTCTATTGTGGTCAAAACCAGTTGCATCTGATAGGCCATTTTCCGATACAATTTTATTAGTAACAAATCCGTTACTGCAACCGATATCAAGATATGGTTCTTTTATCTTAAAAGTAGCGACTATTTTCATTATCTGTTTTAGTCTTATTATATGCGGTATATTTTTCAGTTTTTTTTCTCTGTATGTCAAAGAATGATCATAGAGCGGCATCGTTTACCTTGCGGATAAATAGTTCATGATAAGATTTTGTTAAACCTGATTCAAAAGATTTTCACTTTTGTTCTTTATACTTATGCAAATAAGAGTATAAAACAACGTTTTTACCATATTGTTTTGTTAGTTGTGAATTCAGTGGAGCATTGGTTTAGCAGCCCCAAATTTTGTTCTCCCTCCGTAGCACATTTCATTTCTGGCTACCAGGAAACCACTGACTACGCCAAGTGGAGCCAGATGTATAGTAAAGGCGCTATCTCGTGTTTTCCTGCTTTCGCGGCTTTACAGCTCAATTAACTGTCGGTTTATTTTATGAGTTTTTTGTTTCTTTTAATCAGAAATTATAAGGTCAATGAGGACTATTCGTCAATGAGGAAAATAGCTGAAGTGATAGATACTCTGGAGCAGGGATGCCTGCCGAATAAACCAAAATACACGCTCTAATTAATCAGGATTAAGTCGAATATTTTCGAGTCTGAGGAAGTACTACTATCAATGATTCGGGAACTCTGTACCAGAAATTTATGTAATCATCTCCATCCGGGTTACAATAAAATGGTACATGGTGGAGTAATAGCTGCCATAAAAGATATATCAATTGCATAACGAGTGATGTGTCTGGAGTAATTAGTTACCTTTCACCTAGGCAGGAACTCTGGCCTGTAGTTTTCGTAACTTACGTTTCTTATAACATAGCGATTAATTCAGAGTAAAGATTTTCAGAATAGCATTACAGGTTAGATTACAAGAGAAGATCTGTTCTGAATGCTTCAAGAAAAATTTATTTGAGACACTGACTCCGCTCCACTTTGCTAACAAGAATACTGTTGAATTGCTAAATGCATAACTGTGAGAGACTGTCATTTAAGATAAAACAGATTTACAATTCAGATTTGATTAAGATAGTTAAAACATCGAAGCCCAAAATCGTTAATACTCTTTTGAAGACCAAATTTTGTAATGGTTAATAAGGATAAAAATGAATTTAATACCTCTTGAGTGTTGTATTTATTACAAAAAAAGTTCAATTTTTTTAATTATGTTAAATTAGAAAAATGTTAGGCAAATACTAGAAATTCAATTATCTTATTGTTCAAACACAACCTGAAAAATAGCAGTCGAATGCCTGGGATATATAATAAGGTAAGCTGTTAAATTCCAAGGCATTCAGATAATTGTTTTGGATATCGGGAAGGTGTTCATTGCTATCAATACACTTCGTCTCAATTGGTTACACTTATTTATCAAATTTAAAATCGGCATTCTGCTTAGAAAATCTTCTGATTATTAAAACCAAAATAAGGAATAGTTTTCTTTTTAATTAAGCGCAGGATAAATCTATGGAAAGTACAACACTTACTGCCGGCCTTGTCATCCAAATGGTCTCAAATCTTGTTGGGGGACTTTGCATATTTCTACTTGGGATGAAATACCTCTCTGATGGAATACAGGCTGTAGCCGGAGAGCGGATGCGAAAGATGATCTCAATGGTTACCGATAATCGGATTGCCGCAATGGGAACCGGTGTCTTTGTTACTTCCATAATTCAATCCAGCTCTGTTACAACTGTAATGTTAGTCGGACTGGTCAATGCCGGTGTAATGACCCTTCAACAATCAATAGGAGTGATTCTTGGAGCAGACATTGGAACTACAGTTACTGCTTGGATCGTAGCAGTAAAAATTACCAAGTATGGCTTGATAATAACCGGTATAGCTGGTCTTTTTTACATGTTTGGTAAACATGAGCGGACCCGTTTTGTAGCCATGCTGATTATGGGTTTGGGGATGGTATTTTTTGGGCTACTTCTGATGGAATATGGAGTTGAACCTCTCAGAAATCATCAGGATTTTATTGCACTGTTTTCAAGTTTTTCTCCAAAATCGTTTTGGGGTGTAATTAAGTGCGTTTTTATCGGTGCTCTGGTGACTGCCGTAATTCAGTCCTCTTCTGCCACAGTCGCCATTACCATAACTCTGGCAAGAGCCGGGGTGATCGATTTTGATACTTCAGTAGCACTGGTTTTGGGCCAGAATATCGGAACCACCATTACCGCATTTCTTGCTTCGCTTTATACCTCAATGTCAGCAAAAAGGGTGGCTTATGCCCATATAATGATCAAAGTATTGGCAGTCATGATTACTGTTCCATTTTTCTTTCCATATTTGAAACTTTTAGGCTTTTTAATGAGTGCCAGTGCTGAAATTGGAACTAAAATTGCCCTGGCGCATACCATCTTCAACGTACTTCTGGTAATGGCCTTCTTACCTTTTACTCATTTGTTAAATGATTTGCTTCATGTATTATTTAAAGATAAATCGGCTAATGAAATACCGGTTTTGACAAAACTGGATAAGAGACTTCAGGAAACGCCGGTCGTAGCCATAGAACAATCCCGGCGTGAAGTAATACGCATGGGTGAAGTGGTTGGCAGTATGCTGGTATTGCTTCGCGAAATTGTAAGCGAAAATGGCAACAGTAAAAAAGAGAAGATAAATACTCTTTTCAGTCAGGAAGAATTACTGGACAGGATGCAGGAAGAGATCACAGTCTTTCTTACCCAGCTTCTTTCACAGGGTCTCATTTCCACTTTGACCAAAGAAGCACAGGAGCAGTTGCGCCGTTCTGATGAGTATGAATCGGTAAGTGATTATGTAATTGTGATTTTGAAACTTCATCTGCGTCTGCAAAATGCCAAACTATCATTTGACGAAGAGGAAACTAAGGATATACTGGAGCTTCATACGGCAGTATATGATTACTACAAATTGGTTTTTGAGGCACATAAGAACCGCAATACCAACATACTTATAACAGCCAAACCACGGGCAGAAGCAATCACCCATCTGTTCAGGCGTATGCGATCCCGTCATTTGAGTAAACTCTCAACAACCCAGGTTGACCCTCTTATCTGTACACTTTTTCCAGATGTGCTGGCAGGGTATCGCCGGGTAAAGGATCATTTACTTAATATCGCTGAGGCAGATGCAGAGGAAAGCAAGGAACTAACCTCATACGTTCTGGTCGGTTCCGAAGCCAGCGCCTGACAAAACGAAGACTGCAAACTTTTATTAATAAAGATAAGCCCTGAAATAAGGGGCTTTTTTCACTACAGTTTCTTAGTTAAAGTATTTTTACCTAAATCCTACGATTGTTTTATTTTTAATTGATGAACCATTTTGTATATACTGGGTTTTTTATTGGAGTCTTGGGTACATGCAACTGATTTTCACGACTTTTTATGTGCCCCGTAACTATTTTTACAAGATAATTATCAAGTCTTTAAACCTAATTACCTACAATTTTGATTGAGGTAATTTACCCAAAATTTTTGAGGTATCTTTTCTATGCAATGGACCGAAAAGGACATTATTGATTATTACCATCATAACGAATTTGCCTATAAGCTCTGGGGAC
>CAYYNL010000102.1:0-17050 GCA_964472925.1 uncultured Fibrobacter sp.
GCAACAATTTGGGTGAAGCGGAAGCGCCGGGATTCATTCCCGGCGATTCTTTTTTTAAAACAACACCAATCTGAAAATTCTCTTCTTTAAAAGAATTTATAGTTACACTGCTAATAGCTTTTTAATGAATTGTTTTTTAGGAAAAGACGAAAATCTTCAATAATAAAGGTGTTTTGTTCGCCTACCCATACTGTACTTACTTTGGTATCATTTATAATACACAGTAGATATAGCTTGCACTATCTAGGTACAAGGACAACGCCAGATACAGGTTTAATCATCTGCACCGCTTGAATCTTTAATGACAAACCTGGCCTTCAATTTAGCCACAACATGGGCTAATCCAGCCTTTTCCACACTATTAACCACCTCATTGAAATCTTTATAAGCAGCAGGAGCCTCATCTCTGGGATATTTTCGGCAATTTGTCAAGATATCTCGCTCATTAAACAAATCATCCACATTCTTCTGGTCCAGTTCCCTGAATGCAGCCCTTCTACCTATCTGTCTTCCAGCCCCATGATTGACACTGTAACAGCTCTTTTCAGCTCCGACATCAGCCACCATGACCACCGACCCGGAAATTGGATCACCAGGAAGCAGAACAGGATGTCCGGATTTAAAAAAAGGGGTATTACTGAGTGCAGGGTGATGGGCCGGATATGCTCTTGTTGCACCCTTGCGATGCACCCATACTTCTCTATTTCCAAGCATTTCTTTACGAGCGATGTTATGGCTTATCAGATAAATCAGTTCTCCCTGTATACCAGGAACTATCTCCTGAAAAGCTTCAAGCACCAACGCATTAATGAGCAGATGATTTACTGTAGCAAAATTGGCTGCCAGCGCCATATCATCCAGATAATCATCAGCCTCCCTGGAACCCAAAGGTGCATAGACTAAATATCTGTCATTTGCCGGAAAATGTATTCCATGTTTTGTAAAGTGTTGCTGAAGAAGCTTGAATTGATTTGTGGCTAAAATGTTACCAAAGCCACGTGATCCGCAATGTGAAAAAAAAGCTACTGCACTGTCTTTCAATCCAAATAACTTGGCTGTTTTTCTGTCTTTCTCCAGACTTGTAAATTTAACTACTTCACATTCCCCGAAATGGTTTCCACCACCATAGGAGCCTAATTGGCTCAATTTCTCATCGAAATTTTCAAATACTTCATGTCGTAAAAATTCAAGGCGTTTCTTCAAACCCTCAATAGTGCCATCATGGCTCCGATGAGATGGATCTTCACATCGCTGAGCCCAATGAACAGGAATTCCTATTTTTTGACAGACACTAACCGATGCACCCTCTACTACAGCCTGTTTCGCCAGTTCAGTGGAGATCATGCGAGATTTCTTTACACTTCTTTGGCCAGAACCTACTCCGGTAGGGATTCGTTCGGTTATCGCAGTAATCAGCTCCCTTCTGATTCTTTTATCATCAATAATCTCTTCTGGCATGTCAAACTGTATTAAACTCATGGAACATTTTATATCTACTCCAACAGGTCCTGGATATATATGGGTTGGTGAAACCAAAACACAGCCAATTGGAGCTCCATATCCCTGATGAACATCCGGGTTAATCACCAGTTCAGTAACTCCTGGAGCTGATCTGACGTTAATCGCCTGCTGAAGGCAAACAGTTTCCATTGTGTCCCGAATTCTTTTTGTGCCAATTACAGTTATCGGTTTTGCTTTCCTGTCCCCCCATGGAAGAATTGCAGTAGCAATTCCAGTTGGGATCATTTCAAGCTTTGATTGCATAAATGTATTCCTAAACTGAATTTTTTCAGAAAAATAATATTACCGAAAATCTTTGAATATATTAATACCTTTTCACTGACACATAGTTTCGGAGAAGGCTACTTCAGCGCAGTAGTGTTCTGGTTAATAAAACAATTATTAGATTGCATAATAAGTAGAACATGCAAATAAATTCCAAATCACAAACATCAAATCTTTAACAAATTCCAATAACCAATCCATTCAAAGTCAAGTACTACCGCTACAGGCGGTAGCTTGATTGAGCGCAAAGCCGCGAAAGCAATAAGGCACGATAGTGCCTTTACGAGACATCTGGCTCCACTGGCTTAGTCAGTGGTTTCTGAAAGCCATAAATGAAGAGGAATAGAGATCCTGTTTCAAATTTTTCTTACCTCTGTTCCATTATAGAAATTGAATATTGTAATTTGTGATTTGTTTCTTTCAGGTCTGAAATTCTGATCAGAAATTTATCTCACAATCATTTATTCCTACATCTCTATACTTATCAATAGCGGAGATCCGTCAATAGAAAGAATTGCAGTTGTTTCTGGCAAAGGTTCAGGTATATCTTCATTATTAATTATTTCAGGTATGCTGAGTTTAAAGATTACATTTTCTCCAAACATAGCTGTCAACAAATTGCCAGTAATCATGTTTAGAATTTCCATAAGCACATCATCTCTTTGTTTTTCGCTTACCTGGTAATCATCATCGAGCCCCAACATATTCCTGGCTGTGCCATTTGCAGTTTCCTCTGTCATCCAAAGGAAAACTTTTCCCTCCTTAAAACCACTGAACTGAATACGAGCCCCCCTGAAATCAGTTTCAGTAATACCTAAAGAATCCATTCTCTCTTCATCTACAAACAAAAATGCTGCCGATTCCAATACTGAAACTGTTATGTCACATAACAGGTCCTTTACTTCTTCATTATCCATTCTATTCTCCAAAAATTTTTTTGAGTGTTGTGCAAATTGATTCGGGCGTAAACGGTTTGCGTAAATAGTCCTTTACTCCTCTATCTTTCAGTTCATCGATTCTCAATGCACTTCCTTCTGTTGAAATGACAATGATTGGAATAAGATTCAAGTCATTGCGTTTATACATAATATCGATCAGTTCAAAACCTGACATTACCGGCATATTCAGATCAGTCATCACCAGATCGATCCATGAATTATCAAGTATGTCTATAGCTTCCTTGCCATTTGCGGCATGATAAACATTCGAAAAAGGAATCTTTGCCATACTCAGTGTTCTTTGCAGCACTGACCGTATTATTTCCGAATCATCTACGATTAAAACTGAATACATAAAAACCCCTTCTTTCTCTCTCCCTTAAAGATCTCTCCGAATTCCACCACTTGTGAACCATGTAGCTCCTGATCCTATTTCCAGGTAAAAAGTTCTGGAAATATTACCACCCACATCCTCTTTATCTATAATAATACTGTTTTTCCAGAATAGTTTTTTGGCCATCACCACATTTCGCTTTCCAATTGCGAACATGTCATTTTCTTCAAACAAATTTGAACCTCCAGCCATAACCACTCTCAGGTTTTCCTTTTTTGCCCCTAAATCATATGCTTTCTGGAAAAAGAGCGGAATACCTGTATCTGCAA
The DNA here is from genome assembly GCA_964472925.1 of uncultured Fibrobacter sp. Taxonomy (GTDB): domain Bacteria; phylum Fibrobacterota; class Chitinivibrionia; order Chitinivibrionales; family Chitinispirillaceae; genus JAAYPC01. Next base: position 3,387 of record CAYYNL010000102.1, read on the forward strand.
ACATGAATGGATTCTGTTCTGCTTTCTTTTGATCAATATTTGATTTTGGCAGCATATAATGCAGTATTCCACCAACACAAGCTTCTGCATCGTGAATAGCTATTCCGATACAGGAACCGAGTGCATGCGTAACTATAACATCTCCAGGACTTTTACTTAATTTCATGTCGGATACATTAACAACTATTCGCATCTTATTTCAGTTAATTACCTGTTAATTTTTGATATATACCGATGGTTTCACAGACTTAAAACCGCTAATCATCCCGGTAAGGCTTTCTGCATGACCAACCAGCAGATAACCACCTGGTTTAATCAGCCTGTAGATCTCATCTAGCAATCTTTTTCTTACTTCATCATCGAAATAAATCATTACATTTCTGCAAAAAACGATATCAAAAGGACCACTCATTGGAAACGGTGGTTTTGAAAGATTCAATCTGCAAAATGAGATAAGCTGTTTTAATTCAGGTTTTATTATATAACTGTAAACTCCATCAACCAGCCTGTAATCAGCATACCTGTTCCTTAAAACCTGAGGAACAGACTTCATTTTATCCTCTTTATAGACTCCGTTGCGACAGGCTTGAAGAACTTTGGTGTTAATGTCTGTTCCCAGAATTTTAATATTTACTTTATGATCAGCCACAGCCTCTCTAATTACCATTGCCAGGGTGTAAGGTTCCTCCCCAGTAGAGCAGGCAGCAGACCAGAACCTGAAGGTTTTCTGCCCCTGATCCAGCCATTCCTTAAAAACATTTTCCACAAACTGAAAATGATTCGACTCCCGAAAAAATGAAGTAACATTTGTAGAGATTGCATCCAACATCTCAGTGATCTCTTCACCAGTTTCATTGGATTTCACCATCTCCAGATATTCCTTATGCGTATTAATCCCTAAAGCACGCATCCTTTTGCCAATTCTTGAAGCTACAAGGTTTTCCTTTTTTTCACCAAGTGCAATTCCACTTGTCTGATAAATAATTGTCCGTAACTGATTAAAAACATTTCTATCCATTTTTATTTCAAATCCAGCACTTCAAAACAGGCTTTAAATTTACCATTTTTAACCGTTTCTTTTTTTTCACTTATGCTAAGAGAACTCATTTTTAAATTGCCGATGTTATTCTGCTTTTATTCTTTGCAAATCACTTAACTCCTGTACAGATAATACTTTGTCTATATCGAGCAGGATTTTGACATTTCCATTCATTTTACCCATCCCCAGAATAAAATCGGTATTAATTGATGATCCAAAAGAAGGAGTCTCCTCAATATTTTCTGCTTTAATATCAAGTACTTCTCTTACCTCATCTATTATGATGCCCATTACTACATAATTACTTTCAGATGCTGCAATCTGAACTACAATAATACAGGTTTTTTCTGTATCCTCAAAAGAAGGAAAACCGAACTTTTTTCTCAGTTCAATAACCGGAATTACTTTTCCTCTAAGATTAATTACTCCCCTTACATATTCTGGAGTTCTGGGTACTCTGGTAACAGTCTGCATCTGAATAATTTCCTGAACTTTGAGTATCTCAAGTCCATACTCTTCATCTGCAAGTTTAAAAGTAAGGTATTTGCCTTGAAGTTTTTCGCCAACGGTGTTTCTGGTTTCTGCAATTGGACTTGCGGTATTGCTCATAATATCCCCTTTCATTTGTCTATTACATTTTTTAAAATGCCATTTATATCAAGTATCAGGCTTACAGTTCCATCACTCATTATTGCTCCACCGGAAATGCCAGGAACATTAATTACCCCATTTCCAAGATTCTTTATTACCACCTGCTGCTGACCAATAATCTCATCCACCATAAGTGCAGCTCTTTTTCCCAATGCATCTTCCACAATAAGAGCAATGCATTGCGAATTTAGTTTTGTTTTATAACCAAATAACTGAGATAGATATACCAGTGGCAGGAGATCTGTTCTGACTTTTATCATTTTCTGATCATTTAGAACCGACTCGATCATTTCATCTTTTGCAGCGATTGTTTCAATTATGGATAAGGTAGGCACTATGTAAAGAGAATCATGAACTCGTACCACCATTCCATCGATTATTGCCAGCGTTAGTGGCAATCGTATAGTAAATGTGGTTCCTTTATTTTTTTCAGTCTGTATCTCTATGGAGCCTCTGAGAGTATCAATATTTTTTTTAACCACATCCATCCCAACGCCGCGTCCGCTGATATCGGTTACCTGTTTTGCGGTTGAGAAACCGGGTTGAAAAATAAAGTCATAGATCTCCTGATCGCTTAACTTTTCACCTGGTTTACATAGTCCCTTTTCTATTGCTTTTTCAAGAATAGCCTCTTTATTAAGTCCTCGACCGTCATCACTGATCTCGATAAAAACATTTCCTGCTTTGTGATATGCTTTAAGGGTAATATTGGCTACTGGAGATTTACCATTTTTTTCACGTTCAATAGCGGTTTCAATTCCATGATCAACTGAATTTCTGATCATATGAATCAAAGGATCCCCAATATGTTCTACGACTGTTTTGTCAATCTCTGTATCTTCACCTGCCATCATAAACTCAATCTGTTTTCCAGACTTTTTTGACAGATCTCTTACCAGACGAGCCATTTTCTGAAATGTCGATTTTACAGAAACCATCCTCATAGACATTGAAAGTTCCTGTATCTGGCGCATAATCATATTAGCCTGATTAACTTTGGTATGTAAACTCTGGCTTATCGATCCTTTGACTGCCGGGTCTGCTGTCAGCATTGATTGAGCGATGACAGCTTCTCCTATCGCATCGATAAGCTGATCCAGACGGGCTACTGGTACCCTTACTGTTTCTTCCACATTTTTTGGAAGCTTAATACCTTTTTGCACATTAAGAGCATCATTGATTTTCTTTTCAGGTACATTATTTTCCTGAACTAGTATTTCCCCGATTTTACGCTCATCTCCTTGTTTCTGAATCTGAAGAGCCTTCTCAAGTACATCTTCAGAAACGTCTCCTTTTTCAATCAGAATCTCACCAAGCAATTTTCTTTTGTGCATGGCATCTTTGGATACCGCATCACTCAACCGTTTCATTATTGATTTGTAATTTTCCGAAACTTTATATGGCTCACCTTTTATATGTGATTCAATATTATTTATGGATTCTTTAAGACAATCCATTGCTTCCAATAAAAGATCTATCAGAGCGGAATTCAGCAAAATTTTCTTCTGTCTGGACAGATCCATTAAATTTTCCACGGCATGTGCCAGAGATGCAACATCTTCCAAATTCAGAAAACAAGCTACCCCCTTTATCGTATGGCAGGCTCTGAATATGCTGTTAAGGTGTTCTGTTTTACCCCGATCGGATTCAAGCTCCAGAAGAAGACATTCTGCATTATGAATATGGTCCCGCGATTCAGTAATAAAATCACTCAATAAAGAAGTATCCTGATTTCCAATAAAATCATTACTACTTTGTGAATGCTGGTATGGATTCTGTGATTCCTGGGAGGCGGAATGCAACTTGATTTCAAATATATACTTTCTTTCCTCATCATCAATTCCTGGAAATCTGTTATCCTCATACTGAAGTAACTTCTTTCCAAGAATATCTTTCAGACGTAACATATTCTCCGATGAAAATTCATTCTTCTCGATTGCAGCTTCAACCTGATGAATTAATGATGAGTAGCCCTGAAGATTAAGTACTCCAAACTCCCCTTTCATTGTGTGAAGTATCCGCTTAATGGCTGAGAGCTCCTCAGAAGATCCGTTTTCCAGACTCAAAGCTTTTCCTTCCAGATCTTCCAGCACAGATTGTACAGATACTATAAATTTGTCCACCAGATCAACTGCATCTTCCAGAACTATAACCTGCTCCTCCATATTGTCAGGGTTTATAGTTGCAGTCACTGCAGCAGGATTCTCTGTATTCCCTGATGGAAATGGATATCTGAAATCTGGCATTTTTACCAAATCATTCATCTTTAAAATGCCTTCACTTAATCTTTTACAGCCAGATTCAAATGGCACATCATTTAGCAGGATGGTTTCAATCAATTTGGAAGCCCGTAATGCCAGATTAGTGAATTGCATGGAATATGATTTAACTGAGCACAAATTTTGCAGCTCTGATAAGATATTTGTCAGAATTGTAAGATCTGTCTTTTCTATAAGCGGGAGTTGCGCTATAATTTTACTTAAAATTACAGTTACACTATCTTCATAATTATGATTCACACACTCTCCTTTTCTGTTCGTCCAGGAATAGATTTTTATGAAGGATTTTATCGAGAGATGATATGCATGTACTTATCTTGACCACAATACTATTTCTTATCATTTGACAGTTATATAACAAATCAGAATATTAATTATATCGTTCTTCAGTACCATCTTCAATATTTTTTTCTGGCACAATATTATTTGATATCTTATGCATTTCTTATATAAAGGATTTGGCTACAATTAAAGCTTTGCAAATTTTACATTATACCTCTTTCAAATAATTCTTTTTCGTGAATCGAGCAGCATTTATTTAACAATTTGCGGCTTTGTTATCCATTTTGCTGTGAATAATAAAAGAGGCCTCCAAAAGAATCGTTTGATTTAGGTTTAATATTCAGAAAAAAAATGTTAGTATTACTGAAGCTCAGATATTTCTGGTAAAAAGTTCATTTCTATGAAAATATGTTAACCTATTAACCATTAAAGATGACTTCTAAAAAGAAAACTATTTTTATATTTATCTTAAGTTGCCTGCTTTTTTTTGTTGTTTCAGGTATATATGCCTACAGAAATCTGGCATTCTGGCTCTTTCTTGAAGACCCATTGCCTAAAAACCTGAATTATATATGTACCTTTGCTGGCTCTTCTGATCGGGAACTATATTCGATCGAACTACTCAAATTATTTGAAAAAGCAATCTGGATTGTTAACTCCAACAACTCCAGATTAAAATATTTGGCTTCACAGAAAGGAATAGATTCCTGCAGAATAATTATTACTCCTAAATGTAACTCCACATTTGAAGAAATTAACAGCTTCAGAGAAATCATTAACAGAATAGAATTAGTATCTGGTTCCATTAATAATCCAATTATTGGATTTGTCAGTAGCCCTTATCATATGCGTAGAATTTCGGTGCTTTTTATGCTCTCAAAAGATAAGTACTTTCAAAAAGGTCTTTTCCTGCCGGTTCCAATAGAAAGGACCTCTTTTTCCAGAGATAAATTGCGCTCATGGTGGAAAGATAAGTACACCAGACACATTATTATGGGAGAGATGGAAAAAATGGCGGGAAATATAATTATAAAAGTTCCGCTTCTTGGAAGTAAGATAAAGGAATTTTACTATAGATAAGAAGTTCTTTTAGATTCTTATGCAATGACCCTTACCTGAGAAATATCGATATGAACTGCAGCAGAACCCAGTCCATCGACCTCTAAAATTAAGGACAGTTGATCCTTTATGGAAGTAACCACTCCTTGAATTCCTTTTAGTACCCCGGATATGACCTCTACCTGTGATTTAACGGCTACAGGTTGGGTCACCGGTTCAACCACCAAACCATGCACAAAAGCCATATAAATGGAAGAAATTTCCTTTATAAAACGATTCTGATTCTTAATTTCTATTAAATTAACCACCCGGCCGGTTCTGAAGATGTCTTGGGGTACATTTTGAGCGAAACAGATGTATCCGGGGAAAAGAGGTACCGAAAAGTATCGTTTTTTGTTGGTTCCTGGGCGAATGGTCAATTTTTCGTATAATGGCAGATAGTATTCAATTCCATATTCCAAGAAATCAAAAGCGAGCTGTTTTTCTTGCCGTGGTTTAACCTTGGCAATCCACCAGCGTTCTTTAGCCTGTTCGATTGGTACATCTGGAAAACGGGACGGGGGAGTTTTTTCCATAAAGATTTTACCTAAATTCAACCGGGTGGCTGGCGTTAATTCTGTTAAAATTAGTTAAAATACCTTATTAAAAGGAAAAGATGCAAGAGTAAGAATCATTTGGGGAAACGCTTAATCTGAAAAAACGATTCCATTAAATAACCCGGATAGGAACCAATACACCACCACAGCTACCGCTTAAGAAGCCTCTTGATTATCTCTAACTCCTTGATTTATTTATTTTTTTGAGGTTATTTATCAATTAATGGGAAAACCTGGAAGGGCGCCAGCCATAACCCGGTCAATGGGATTCCAAGTAATATTGGATTTCTATTCTTTTACATCTTAAGGTTCTGGTTTATCTGGAGTTAAATTCACTTAATTAAAATTCTTTTGTTGCCTAAACGATTACCGGAATCGTAAAATTCTAAACCTCTCTTTAAGGTGCTGATCGTTTGGTCCACCATGAGGAAATAATTTTAAGGTTGATAAATTGTTTTCTATAAAATCCTTTTCTAATTATGATCGGTTATAAAATAAGTAATCGTACTAAATCTGGAGCAATGTGGGTGACCTTTGTAGCTATTTTGTCAATGCCATTGGCTTATTACAGAAATTGGATTTTAGGAAGAATAGGATCAACCGGTGAATTTGCTGGATGTTATGCGCTTCTTTTGTTATACATACAATTAATATCAACATTTGTTTTTTATGGTGGCAGTAATGTTTTAACCAATTTTTTGCCTAAAATGCTTACACCTCAAAACAAGTCTTCATTTCTATTTACCTATTCTTTTATTTCCTTAATAATTGTAGCTATATTTATTTTAATTATCAATCTTTTTCCTGAAGCATACCAATATATTACGAAATATCATTTTGACAAACAGACTATTAAATATTTTTCATTTCTTGCTCCTTTGATTGTATTATCAAATTTAGTCATCTTTACATTATCTGGATTAATGGAATTCAAGCTATCATCTATCATCAGCCAATTTCATTTATATTTAATTTGTCTTTTTGGAACCTTAGCGGCCTTCTCTCCCAAGGTTTTTTTTACAGAAAGCCCTTTACTTTTTTCTTGTTTCATTTCAGGTATTGCTGATTTTCTAATAATTGTAATTGGATTTAAAAAGATCAAACAACTATTGCCAGACATTATTTTCAAATTCTTTTTACCAAAGAATTTTTGGAATTTTTCATCATTTGTTCACCTAAATACAATTATTACCTTTATTTATACCAGTATCGATCAAATTTTTGTTTTTTCAAAAATGGGGACTTCCGAGCTTGGTGCATATTTCATATTATTGCAATGCGCACAACTTATACGCTTTGTCCCAACTAAAATTGGTCAAGTTTTATTATCCACTTTTTCCAATTTAATTGTAAGTGGTAATTATAATGATTTAAAAATCGCATACATTAAGCTATCACGATTCAATGTAATTTTATGCACTATTTTATCGATAATGGTTATTTTGTTTAGTCGCCAAATTGCTTCATTTTTTGGAATTTGTTATGCTGATAAATATATTTATTTAATTTTTCTTAGCTGTGGAATGCATATAGGTTCTTTGGGTAGTATTAATAGTATGCTTATTATTGCAAAAGAAAAGACAGATCTTTTTTTATTTAATAATATTGCTTTAATTACTGCTCAGTTTTTATTCACAATTATTTTTATCGATAAATATGGCATTTATTCAATTCTCATTGGAAAATTGATAGGAATAATAACAGGGCAAATAGGATTGTTTTCTATTATACGATGGAAGCTCAAACAAATAAAATTACTTCCCCCAAAAGAATACTGGATTTCATTATTGCCAGTAATTGCGGCATCACTATTTTCATTAATATATCACCAGAGCTCAATAATTCTGATTATCTCAGTCTTTTTCTTCCTTGTTTTTTCATTTTTATTTTTAGTTAATTTTCAATTTTATGAATTAAAATCGATTTTGATCAGACATTAAATTATGAAAAGCAAATATTTAAAAGTAATAACATCTCTTATTAAAGGTATGCCTTTACGGTCTTTTGAGATTTTTGGTTCTTTATTTCCTGATGATTCTTGGGGATGTAGAGTTAGAGGAGCTTTGTATCGACCATATCTGAAGAAATGTGGAAAAGATTTCCAAGTCTCAATCAATGCAAAACTTGAACATTTAAATGGAATAGAAATTGGAGATAATGTTTACATAGGTTACTCTTCCTGGATTAGTGGTTTGCGAGGAGGAATAGTAATAAGTGATGATGTTATTATCGGTCCTTTTGTCTGTATTGTAAGTAGCAATCATACATTTAAAAACGGCAGTGCCCGATTTGGTAAAGGCAAAGGGGGTAAAATATTTATTGGTAAAGGCTGTTGGATTGCCAGCGGTGTTACCATAACAGCAGGTGTTTCTATTGGTGAATCTTGCCTCATTGCAGCTGGAGCCGTTGTTACACACGATGTTAATGATGGAGAAATTGTGGCTGGAGTTCCGGCGAAATGCATAGGTACAACTTCATCTTTAAAAGATGATTAAAATATTTATCTTAATCGCCAGGAGTTACTTTGAAGATTTCTTTTAAACGAGCGATTTTAAATACTTTACTTAAATTTCCATACATTAAACATTGCAGTCAAACAGTTTACGAAAGCTTACTAGGATGCTGCAGGATGTGGGAATTTTCTAAATCTCAATTGTGGAAAAAACGTGCCGAGAATTGCTTAGCCATTTTAATTAAAATTCAAAAAAAAGATGGCGGATTCGATATTGGATATGATTTCAATTTTGGATTATTGCATAAAAAAGGTTTACCCACTTCACCTGAACTTGTTGGGTTAATTGCTCTTTGTGAGTTTTCCAAACTCTTCGGTGCAGAAAAGACTTATTTATCAGCTAAAAAAGCGGCTGAATGGATTCGAAATAATATTGTTATTTTGAACAAGGATATGATGGCAATCCCATATAGTCCATATACTACTAAAAATATTATGATTTACAATGGGACCTCATTTGCGTGTGGTGCATTGGGATGCTATATAGGGGTTTTTGGTGGAGATAGCGATCTAGTCAAATATTATAACGGAATGATTAATTATCTTTACATGAATATGAGTAATGAACAATCAGGGAGTTTCTGGTATTACTATGACCAAAAAAGGACTGATTTAAACACGACTCAAAAATCAAAAATAGATTATTATCATCAAATGCAACAGGTAGAAGTGCACTCTATAGCTCAACAAATGTATGGTAATGACCTTCAACTTCAGATTATTAAAAATGCATCTGATTTTATTATTTCGAAATATAGTCAAGATGATATTCTTCCTTATACTAACAACCCATTTTTTTTTAAAAATCAGATTCACATATGGGGATTAGCATCTGCTATTTCAGGTTTTCTTGAAGCAGCCAAAATTCTTCCTTCTCAAAAGGACAGGTATGCCAAAGTAGCTACTGAAATTTTAAATTGGATCATTAAACATGCTTGGAATGGTGAATATTTTGAAGCGATTTTGAATAGAAATGGAACGACCATTGATAGTTTTCCTTATATGGTTCGTTCAGATGCATGGGTTTTTAATGCAATTGCAACTTATGCAAGATTTTTCGGAGATGGCCCTTGGGTTGACATCGCAGATAGGTGCTATCAAAAAATGGAATCTGTTGATTTTTCAGGTGTTGAAAGTCATGCCTCTTGTTTTCGCAGGAGATTTTTATTCAAACTAATTAATGCTTGTAAATTTTTTATTAAAAAATAAATTTACTTATTGACTCTTTCACCTTTCATTAAGGAGCATTTTATTAAAGTTCTTTTAGTTAATACAACAGCATACCCTGTAATCGGGGGAGTTGAAAATTCACTAATTTATATTGCTCGTGAGCTTATCAAATTGAACCATGATGTTTCGATTCTTTGTTTAAAAGTGTCTCCGCATGATCCGGATTATATAAAACATGATGGTATCTCGATTTATCGATGTGACTTTTCATTTTCGAGATGGGCTCCTAAAATACAGAAACATAAAATTGAAGCTGCTAAGAAAGGCTTTGGTATTATTTGCCACTCATTTAAACCAGATGTTGTTTGGGCACGTTCTTCAGCTATGGGCCTTGGTATAATTGAGGCAAATCATAATAATATTCCTGTCATTGGAATACTTCCAACCATCGCAAATATGAACTGTAATGGACTGTATTTTAACACTAAAGGAAACCATCCTCTTAAAAGATTAAGATTGTTCATAACCGGTATACTAATGTACAGACTTGAATTGAAAATGGAACGTCAATTTTTAGAACAATGCATTCCAGTAGTCTTTAGTAACATGATGAAATTGCAAATAAAAAAATGTTTAGGTTCACTCTCAGAAAAAGTGCATGTCATCTCGCCAGGTGTTGATTCTGATTTCTTCTCTCCTTCAAACGGAAAATATCTTGAAAATAAAGTAACTCAAAATTACGGGATTTCACCTACACCAGATGAACCATGGATACTCTATGTTGGCAGATTATCAATTGCCAAAAATATTTCTATTTTAATAGATGCACTCAAATATGTAAAAAGTAATGCACGTTTAGTAATAGTAGGTGATGGAAAAGAAAAAAATAACCTCATAAATTACGCTCAAAAAATTAATGTTTATGATCGTATTCATTTTATTGAAAGCCAGAATGATCTGCTTCCAGCTTTTTACACTATGTCACATGTTACCGTATTACCAACCGTTTATGAGTCCTTTGGACAAGTATATTTAGAGTCTATGGCATGCGGAACACCTGTAATTGGTTTTTCTGGAAATAAAAATAAAATTTTAACTGCCACAGAAGAGATAATAATTAATAATGAAACTGGTATTATTGTAAAAAAGATTAGTTCCAAGGCATTATCAAACGCTATAAATGCATTACTCAATTTATCAGTTAATGACTATGATCACATGAGTGCCAATGCAATTCGTCATGTTCATAATAAATATTCCTGGTACCAATTTGTTTGTAGTTTGTTAAAATTATCAACCAATAATAGCAGATTATGAATACGTTTAAATTTCTCTATTATAATTATAAAACATTTTTTTTCTCATTTTTGATAATTTCTATCTCTGTTTTAATCTTTTCTGTTCTTAATGGCGTTTTAAGATATCTTATTCCTGTTACAATATTGGCTTTGTTTTGGATTTATATTTGTATAGTGAAAGAGTATATAGCGTTTTATTTTTTACAATGCGGTTTTCTATTATTCTATTACAGAATAGTATTATTTCCATCAAAGACCAGGGCTTCATTTTCAGTAGTTGACTTTTTATGGGCTATATTCTTTTTTATCTGGTTCGTTAAAAAATGCAAATTTAAATGCAAATATATACCCTCCAATTCAATTATTAAAAGAAACGAGCTTTTTGGAATTTTATTGTATTTATTGCCTACAATATTTTTGCCAATTTTAGGCGTTATGATCTATGACTTTCCATTTTCTTTTTCAAGTCCAGGTATAAGACAGGTGGAATGGGTTAGCTTTGCTTTTATAAGCTATGATCTGGTTAAAAAATATGGTAGATGTTTTGTTGTCTTTTCTTTTTGGTGTCTGATTTTTTGTCTGATTATACAGGCGATATATGCATTAATTCAAACTGGCTGTGCGCTAGACATTTTACCAGATTATTTTCTTTTCTTTGATAATCTTCACCATGATATCGGTGGAAAGTCTTGGTTTACTAATGTTAGAGTGACTGGCCTGTTATTAAATCCCAACGGTTTTGGACATCTATCCTGGTTGTTCTTTTTCATTACTTTTAGTTTATATATAAACAATATTTTTAAGGACATTTCCTTTTTTCTTTTCCCTTTATGCTTTGTTCTTGTAATATTGTCAGGTTCCAGATCTGCTATTATCGGTTTATTCCTAGGTTGTGGATTTATTTTTTGTATATTGAAAAAATCTACTAAAAATATCCGAACGATAATAGTTTCTATATTGTGTCTAATTGTCATAATATACATCATATTACCTTTTTTGCCAACTGGTCTGGAAGCTAGATTTTCTCGCTTGATTAGTTTGATTCAGACAGGTAATGTTAGAGTTGAAAATAATGCCATAGGCAGAGTTAAATTGTGGGGAAACGCATGGACTGAATATATGGATAAATACTTTTTGGGTACATGGGTTCCTCCCAGTTATGCATTAAAAAATGCAATAGATAGTTATTATGTTTATTTAACTGTGATGGGAACACCTCTTTATTTATCAATTTTTGTTTACATGGTTTTGAATTTGATAAGTATTGTAAACAGATCTTCAAATATGTATAATTGTTTTGAGCTAAAAGCTCTTTCAGTAACTATCATTGGATGGGTTGGTGCGATATTGGGAAGTTCGATTGGTTCTTCTCCATTCCTTCTAAACCATATAATAGTACCATTTTGGACCTTTTTAGGAATGTTTTTTGGTTTACGTTCGATCTTAATCAAAAATCCCAAAATCAGAGACATATATTTATGAAAGTATTACATTGTATTAGCAATTTACAAGTTGGGGGCGTTCCCAGGCAAGTAGTTGACCAACTCCCACTTATTGTAAAATCCGACTCAACAATTCAACATGGTTTAATTGCATTTAAAACCGGGGAGCTAGAAGAAACTACAAAATTCATGTCTACAAATAATGATATTTCATTATTTATTTTGCACAGAAAATATCGTTTTTCATTATCTTTTATAATTAGGTTAATGAAGGCAGTAAGCGAATTTAACCCAGATATTATCCACTGCTACAATGGGACTCCGTCTCTTTGGCTACGATTAATTTATCGAAAAAAACGTAATTTTAAAATAATTTGTCATTATGGGGGTCTTGGCAATTTGGGTACAATATGGAGTCGCATAATAGAACAATATCTTCTTCGTTTTACTGATTTTTGTATTTTCAACAGTATTTCAACTCAACGTATTTATAATTACAGGCTTAAAATTCCTTGCAAACAAAATGTAATATATAACGGTATACCTATTCATTCAGATTCACAATTAAATAATGATCACCCATTTCATAATGAAAGCCGCCCGTTCAATATTTTGTCCGTTTGCCGAGTTTCCCCAATCAAAGCCCTGGATACTTGTATTTTAGCTGTTCATGATTTACTTAATCGTAATTTTAAGATCAATTATACAATTGTTGGTACTGGCAGCTCATTAGCCAGATTACAAATGCTGGTAAATGACCTTAAAATTAATCATTCTGTATTTTTTGCAGGATTACAATTGAACGTACATGAATTTTATAAAAAATCAGATTTATTTCTGGTAACAAGTTACAATGAAACTTTTTGTCTTTCATTGTGTGAGGCAATGTATCATCGCCTTGTTTGTATTGCAGGCAATGTTGGTGGGCCTTCTGAAATTATTACCAATGAGCATGATGGCTATTTGATACCGATGACAGAACCAATAGATAAAAAAACACTCAAACAAATTCAACCATTGGTATTCAATGGCTCCGAAAAGCGTATAATGGAACCAAGAAGAATATCTTCAAAATCCTTGGCTGATATGATCGAGCAAATCATTAATAATTATAATAATCTTACAAATCTTAGAGAAAATGCACGAAATAAAGTACTTAGCAAATTTACAGCCGATCGATATTCTAATGAAATTGTTGAAAATTACCATTTGCTATTAAAGGTTTGACTTATGCGTAATCTTATAATAAATATTGGACTTAATTTTTTTAGACCTGATACAAAAAATTATTATTCATAACTGAAAAAATCTGAATAAGCATCTCAAGAATACCTTA
>CAYYNL010000103.1:0-16719 GCA_964472925.1 uncultured Fibrobacter sp.
AAATCAAAAATGTTAATGGTTACCGATTAGAAGAACTCGGTACTCTCAAGTAAATAAGGGTTTAATTTTTATTTAAGGTTTGCAGCCCGTTTCAATGTTTCATGTACACTGACAGGAAATATGATTAAATAAGTGTTTACCAAAAAAAAATTCATAAATGCAAAGGTTATTTTGATAAAAAAGGAGATTTATTAAATATGTTAACACCAAGTAACTGGTTTTTTTGGGCAGTTTTATCTGCCATTTTTGCTGCCTTCACTGCTATTTTTGCCAAAATAGGCATTCGTGGAGTTGATTCCGATCTTGCGACGCTTATACGCACTGTCATAATTGCATTTGTATTGTCGGGCTTCATATGGTTTACCGGTAAATGGAATAACCCCTTTAAATTGTCCGCAAAAACATGGATATTTTTAAGTTTGTCTGCTTTCGCGACTGGAGCCTCTTGGGTTTGCTACTTTCGTGCACTTCAAATTGGCGATGCTTCCAAGGTCGCCCCTGTGGATAAACTCAGTCTTGTACTTGTTGCGATATTCGCTGTTGTTTTTCTTGGTGAACGTCCTGCAATAAAAGATTGGTTTGGTATTTTTATGATTGCTGGAGGTGTATTATTGCTGGCCATAAAACGTTAAATAACGATCTCACTTTTCCATGTTTTAAAATTTATTCCTTTTATCCTTATATTGGCTCTATTTCCGCAACAATAAGTGGCTTCATAATGATATCGATTTACTCATGCTATTGGGTTAGTTTCTTCTCGTAAGCCAATCCTGCTATTTGTTGGCATCATTTTTCTCTTTCAGGTTCAATTTATTCTCCCAAGAGAAGGTGATAAGCCTAGTCAACCTATCCATCCTGCATCCAGACCCTTTCCAGCCTATACTCTTTTCTGGCAAAAAAAGGCAGATAGCTGTTTTTGTGATACAGCCAGATCTCATGTTTTCTGCCTTGAATACTTTTGCCCTGTGGAATATCAAAGTAAAACTCTTCCTCATAGCCACCTTCTTCAAGCTTCTCCAACTCTACCAGTGTATAGGATGCCAAGTGAAGTACCCTGATAGTATCCATAGTCATTTCATCGATAAAAAAAGAGATAAACGCACTTCCTTTTAAATCCTGGCCCTTAGTAAAAGAGGATTTCATCAGAAAACCTTTTCCAGATCTGGCATACTTTGCACTGATAATAGAACAGGATTCTTTCGGATGATCATTTTCTTCATATTTACACTTCAAGCTAAAGGGTTTATCTTTTTTGGAATCGGATGCTCTGGCTATAATTATCAGACCGTCCAGATTACACTTTAACTCGAAAGAATCGGCTTTGATCAGGTTTGCGACTCGTTTACGGTTTAAAAGCAGGTTGTCATAATCTCGCTTCTCAAAAAAATCAAACAGATAATATTGCGCTCTCATGCTGTCGGCCGGGTATGGATGAATAAAAGCCCACTCCCTGTCAGCCATCTTTGTCATCAGATGCGCATCGGAAGCAAGAGGGACTTTTTTGGGAATCAGTGTTATAAGTGAATCAACGATTGCATCGTGTCTGGTATATTGGTAATGAAAAACATTGCGTTTCTGTGGATTAAAAAACTCTCTGATATTAATGCCGATTGCCGAGTATGGAAATAGTAACATTAGAATCATTGAAGGTAACAGCGTTCCAAAAAGTGCTTGATAGAACTGCCTTTCGGCTTTTATCCGGGAGATTCCTTCTATCAGAATAATAAAAACCGGTGCAATCATAATCGCGTGCCGATGGAAAAGAACCGAACCAGAAGCTATAAAAATCATCATCAAAGGCAGCAGAAGAAAAAGGCCACGCAGAAATTTCAGTAAAGAGATATTCAGGATCACCAGTATGATAAGTACAAACTGAGATCTTGATGAAAAGAGATTATTCAGGAAATAAGTCAAATATCTGAACAAAACAAACACAGGATTATTCTCTGGTGCATTTACGACATGAGCAGCCAGATTGAGATGGTACTCCTTTGCTCCAAAGACAATCTGAATGACCGGTGTAAAAATGAAAAACTGAACAATAGCAAGCAAAAAAAGTATCGATGAACGTTTCCTGTCCTCATCGATTATCAGTAATGCCAAAAGCAGGTTGAAAAGAAATGCATGTTCCTTGACTGATATCCCCAGAACAATCAATAACCAGAAAAAAACAAATTGCTTTCTGCGATAGAAAAACCATGCCAGCAGATGCGTGGTAATAAAAAACGAATCTGCATGAAACTCGAAAAGGTTAATTGCTGCCAAAAGAGGAAACATCCAATAGCATAATGACAGAATTACTGCTGTTTTTTTGCTGATATTTAGCTGAAGTGCCAGCAGATAGACCACAATTCCGGCAGAACCGATAGCTATAGTTTGCAGAATAAGAAGAGTATAAGCCGAGGGAAAAAAAACAAATAAAGGTAAAAAAAGAAGGGTTATAAGTTCAGTATGTCTGGCAAATCTGCATGCACTGAAGTCGCCGTTTCCCAGAGTTGCTTCCATAAATTTTCCATTAAGGGTATTATAAAAGGCCTGAAGAATATCACCCATATCAAAATCACAGTTGAAGCCATTGTAGATTTTGATAGAGAGGGTGGAGAAAATGATACAATAGAGCAGAAAGCATCCCCAAATTACAAGGTGATAAAAAGATATACCGAAAAGTGTTTGCTGCAGGCGTAATTTCATAGAGGCCGGTATTGTAATACTGGAAACAGGTTAATTTTAAATCAGCTATAGGATACTAAGCTGTCTTTTGGATTTCAAGGGTTAAGTGAGACGCCCATCTGTTCACAAATCATCCTGGTGACCTCTTTTCCAAACAGTAATACCTTCTCACTGTAGTGTGCAAAAAGGGTCAATTGTTGTAGAAAGAGGGAGAACATCTCTGTATCGATACTCTTATTATAAAGCAGAAAATTCAGCATCATAAGTGAATTATAGTAAGTAATGCCATTTCGGGAAGCGGACATTAGTACTTTTCTGTCTTCTGAAACAAGAGGTAATTGTAAATTTTTTGCCAGTAAAAGTAGTTGCTGGTCTGCGGAGGTGCCTAGGGAATCAATGAGATGCCCAACAACAGGCAGATCTGAAAAGCCCGTTTCTCTCAGACAGCTTTCAGGCGCATGAAGTTGGATGTTGCGGGTAACCACATCAAAAAAGCCTGATTTCACCATGTAAATAATCGATGAAGCATCGATTACTACAGCTTTCAATGATTTAAATCCGAAAAGAAGATTGTTCTTCATAGCGAGATATCCAGGGAATTATTTGCCAGGAGCAGTTGATAAGGTTGATGAAGAATAAAAATTAGAAGGCAAAATCGTTCGCATTCTGACACCCTTACTGTAGAGATAGCTGTTACTAATAAAGGGCGCATGCCTTACCAGAAAATATCAAAGAGAAAGGTTGAGAGATTTCTCTCCCGAAGACTCGTAGAAAAAACTAAAAATTAAGATTTTTCAAAATGGCTTGAGCCACTCTAATGTCTGGTGTCCATTTTTTGGCAAGCGTTCGTTTTAATTAATTGTTTCTTTACATCTAATTTTTATCTGAAAAGCAACAACTTTTTAATTGAATTTATCTCCACTTCGCTTCTTATCCCCTCTAAGTTTGAACCAATACACCTGTTTTTCTCCTTCAGGCATTTCCACCCTTAGCTCCACTATACCGGAAATAAAGCAGCAAATCCATCGAAACCATGATCATATTGAGCAGATACAGATAAATCACCCAATCCATGGAGTAGAAAATCTTGTGGGCCAGGCCGCTGGCATAACCGATAATTACCACAGTCATGAATACCGGACTCTTACCGCTGACTTTTTTTGTTCGCCACGATTTATAGATGGAAATAGGCCAGCTCACACCAAAACAGACTAACATCAGTACTTCAAAAGGACTCATATCTCGATATTGCCTTCAAAAACTTTTCTGGCCGGACCTGTCATAAAAACCGGATCCGACAGACTGCCACTCCATTGTATCTGAAGCTTGCCTCCGGGCAGATACACAGTAACATCATTACCATGAAGTTTGTTTATGATCCCTGAGACCACACTGGCACAGGCACCAGTCCCACATGCCTGGGTTTCTCCACAGCCCCGTTCCCATACCCTCATCTGTATTTCCCTGTCAGAAAGGACTTTTACGAATTCCACGTTAGTCTTTTTGGGAAAAAAAGGATAAGTTTCGATTTTGGGGCCATAGCCTTGCACCAGGCTATCGGTCAATTCATCCGAATAGATCACTGCATGAGGATTACCCATAGAAACAGCAGTGATCTGAAAATTCTTCCCGTTAACATCAATATTTTTCATTACCACAGTACCACTATCCTGAGTAACCGGGATCGCGGGGGCATCGGTTAGCGGCCGCCCCATGTTTACCTTAACCATGTTTTCACCGATTATGTCGGTAATGATATCACCTGCGGCAGTCTCTATTACAAGATGATTTAAACTGGTTAATTGTAACAGCCTAACATAAAGAGCCAAGCAGCGTATTCCGTTTCCGCACATCTCAGCTTCAGTACCATCGCTGTTAAATATCCTCATCCTGAAATCGGCCCGGCTGGAAGGAAGCACGAAAATTAATCCATCAGCCCCTACCCCCAGTCTGCGGTCACAGATCCTGGGAATGTGCTTGAGAACCGTCTGTGCCATCCCGACAGATACTTCATGTGTTACCAGGAAATCATTCCCCAGACCTTCCATTTTTGCAAAATTCATTTCTTTTTCCTTTACCAGCTCTGTATTGATTTTTCCAGAATACGGGTAACTATATCTTTCACCGCCTTCTCTTTTCCTACGCTCTCTTCTTCGGTTTTGGAATCATAGATTCCTTCGCCGGTCACCGTTCCTTTAAACAGTTCGTTATCTTTAACATTGTCCAGGAACTCTACTTCTGCGGTGATTTTAACTATGTACTGATCGACATTTACCTCTCTTGCGGCTACGGCCCCATAGGAGTAAGGTACGTTTTCATAATAGGTTACACTTCCACTGATAGAAGCATCCCCTTTGCCATTGGCAATTTTTAATTGTCCCTTATTAGTGATCTGTCTGCTTAATTCCTGGGTAATCTCGTCGGCGATATTAGGTTCCAGGGAGTTGTTGGCAAACAAAGGGATATCGATTGTTTTAAGATGTGATGGTAAAGAACTGTTATTGAAAGTGTAGATACTGCATCCCCAGAAAATCGCAGATATTGAAACTAAAAAAAAGGGGCATAATTTTTTCATTAATCCTCCAGTGGAACATAGCTGAGAGTAGAAACTTCTGAAGAAGGGTCTGCCTCAAAAAACTCTTTAATGCTCACAATCATCTTTGAAACATCTTCAAAATTCTTAAAATCGCCATCTAAGGCTCTAATAAACTGTTTTCCATATCCTTTTGTGAGAATACGGTTATCCAGTACGATCAAAGCACCCCTGTCATTTACAGTTCGGATCAGCCGTCCCGCCCCCTGACGGTATTTGATGATAGCTTCAGGTATCGAATAGCTGAAAAAAGATTCCCCATTGAGCTGTTCCATTCTTTTGGAGATTGCAATGGTTAAAGGATGAGTCGGAACCGGGAATGGTAACCTGGGTATGATTACTATTTCACAGGCTTCCCCAGGGACATCGATCCCTTCCCAGAAGCTTTCGGTCCCCAGCAGAATCATCCGCTGGTTCTGCTTGAACTGTTCCAGAATATTCTGTCTTGAACCACTGGCGCCCTGTGCCAGGATTTTGCCATTATCTATTTGCTGATTGGCCCTCAACAGATCATTAACCGCATTGAGCATGGTGTTGGCCGTAAATAAAACCAGAATATTTTTATTGAATTCGGTATGAAGCCTGACAATGGTATCTGCAACATATGCGGGAAACTCAGTATTATCGGGTTCCGGACTGTTTTTAACTGCCCCCATAATAGACTGGTGCACACCAAATGGACTCTTGAAAAAGGCAGCAACCGTGCGGTGCTCATGATTCAGAAGGCCAACGGCTCTTTTAAAATAATCAACAGACCTGGAAACCGACAGAGTAGCAGAGGTAAAGATAACGCCTCCACCACAGCGTTCCCAGACCCCTGAGAGTACTCCCCCCACATCTAAAGGTACACCACAGAGTTTAGCCCAGTTTTTAGTCCTGCTTCCTTCAAGCCAGAAAACATGCTCCTCAGTTTTAGCAGCCAAAAGATAAGACAGATCCGCCTTAAGTTGAGATGCTTTCTCGTAACAGGTCTGTACCTGAGCAGAAAGATCTTCAAATTTATTGGCATATTCGGTTGAAGACAACACCTGCCTTAAGGTAAATAACCGGTCTACCAGTTCGCCGATATCGGTTCCCATAGCAGCAGGTTCTATCAGGGAATCAAGTTCATTTTCATAATAGGCGATCTGATATTCACTGGTGTTGGCCTTTTTTTCTGCCCAGCTCCCCAGTTCTTCCAGAAATTTCTGGGAGCTTTTGCGCATGTGCTTTAAGATGTTTCTTAACTCCTTGCCATGCAGGTAAATATTCTCTTCCGCCTTAAGTTCGCCGGTTTTTAAAACCAGATTATTGATCAGGTCCAGGAACAGATTTAACCTTGCGGTATCCACTTCAACTCTGAGATAACGATGACCGCAGGATTCCAAATGATGCGCTTCATCAAAAACTATAGTACCTATCCTGCCAAGGAAAGAAGACTCTGCGCAGATTTCAGAAAAGAAGAGTGCATGATTAATGATGACGATATTTGAGCTGAGTGCCTTCTGGCGTGCTTTCTGGAAAAAGCAGTTCTGAAAACAGGCACAGCGGCGTCCCTGGCATTCATGGCTTTCTGCAGAAATGAGATTCCAGATTCTGGAAAACCATTTGGGATTAAACTGGTTTTGCTCTTCTATGTCACCGGTTCTGGTTTTTTCGACCCAGGGAATCAATGGAAGAATTGCAAATCGTTCCCGGGGTGAAATATTTCCTATCTCTCCCTTAAGCAATTTTTCCCAACGGTTGATACAGATGTAATTATTGCGGCCCTTAAGGACAGTGTAGCTAAGTTTTTCTCCCAGAATTTTTTTCACCAGTGGAAGATCTTTAATAAGCAGCTGATCCTGAAGGTTTTTGGTTCTGGTACATACTAATACTCTGCAGTTATTGGTTATAGCCCACTGGCTTGAGGGAAGCAGATAAGCTAATGATTTTCCTGTACCAGTACCCGCTTCGGCTATAAGAATCGAGCTGGTGTTCAGAGTATCGGCAACCTGAAGAGCCATATCGGTTTGTGATTGCCTTGGAGTAAACCCCTCAAGTGTCAGTTTCAATTTACCATTATCGGAAAACAGCTCTCCGATACTGTTTTTGTCAACAGGGAGATAGTTTTCCGGCTCCTGTAAGCGTACTCCGGGATTTTCTGTTTTATTAAGATGGAGCGATACCTGAGCCCTGTTTCCATTTAAAGATTGGATCATTAAGGATTTAAAGAGTGACCCCGGAGCGCATGCGGCTATGGTCTGCCGAATATGCATGGGGAGCCCGCTTATTCTCTTAATCAACCTTACAGCGACTTCACCTGAAGCCATAGCGTCAAAAAGTGCTCTGTGTGCATTATCCAAATTGATCTGCAGATATTCGCTTACGGCTTTCAAAGAAAAACGGGTACTTCCCTGAAGAAGTATACGTGAGAGAAGTGCAGTATCTATAAGTTGGCCAGAGAAGGCTGAACAGCCCGCTCTTTTAAGCTCTTCATTGAGAAATGTTGCATCAAATTCGACCTGATGACCACACAGGGGAAGATTGCCAATAAATTGAAGCAGTTTCTCTGCAACTTCAGAAAATGCGGGTGCATTGACTAGTTCTTTATCGGAAATGCCGGTGAGATCTGTTATAAGAGAGGGAACGGGCCTGCCAGGGTTTATAAAGGTAGAGAATTTCTCTTCCGGTTTACCATTAATAAAGCGCAGAGCTCCGATTTCAATCACACGATCGTTTCGAAAATCCAACCCTGTAGTTTCCAGATCAAAAGCAATAAAGTTGGGCACGTCCAATGAAACTGCAGTATCATTTTGGTGATCGGTACTGCTTTTAAGATGACTTTTTTTGGAAGATTTTGATGCCAGTGGTTTTCTGGCTTCAGACAAAAGATCTTTTTTGTTACTCTCTGAGAGGAGGTCAAATAATTTTGGCATGTGTTCTCGCTGTTGCTTTGTATGAAATTTTTTCAGGGTTAAATATAAAACATAAAAGAGAGAGACCTCAGCATTAAACTGCGAAATCCTTTAATTCGATCTCATCGGGAAGCTCTTGAGGTGTTTTTTCGAATAGCTCATGGGACACCCATCGAATGGTTACATTTTTAATTTTCTGAATTGAGAGGACATCTATCACCCAGGAATACCAGGGTTTTTGAGTTGCAATCAGGAGCGTATCCACTCTATGATTCTGAAAAACAGTTCTGAGCGTCTCGTAAGTTCCGATTACCGGGTATCCCTGATATTCGCTTGGAACAGAGCTATTACTATCCCATACTATTCCGATTATTTCTCCACTTTTCTGTGTTTCGAGATTTTTGATGATCTTAGCAGAAATTACACCACTTCCCAGAATTACTACTCTTTCGGGTGAGAAGACCAGTCGTTTGAAACCATGTATGATACGAGGTATCATTTCTCTGTAGCCAATAAGAAGCAAAGAAATCACTATGGATGAAAGAGCGAATACGGCTCTGGAAAAAGCAAGAGACTTAATGAAGTACACAGTGGTGAAAAATAACAGTGTTGCCAGAAAGCTGGAATTCAAAGCGTTTACCATGGTATAGCGTTTTTTGGAATAGATTCCATTATAAAAGAACATAAAAAGGAAACTTAAGGAGATAAGACAGTGTACACCCTGCATCCTGAAAGCATGTTCACCCGTATAGATGCTGATGTCATTGAATCTAAGCATAATTCCAATCCACAGTGTAGTGTTTATGATAATAAGATCGGTAAACACCGGAAAAAAGTGCTGGAAAAGCCATTTAGCTGTGTATTGAATCGAGAGAATTATAACTCCTATAAAAATGAGCCAGTCAGGAAAAAAACCACCCCTGATATGACTATACTTTTTTGAGAATATTATCATGGCTTCATAGAAAGCCAATCTTGAACGTAAAGGAGATCTGGAAGAGCTTTGTCCCTTACGATGGATAATCTGAGTTAAGGGATAATACCAAACTTCATATCCTAATTCTCTTACTCTCCAGCAAAGGTCAATATCTTCACCATACATGAAGAATCGCTCATCAAATCCATTTAGCTGATCAAAAAGGGAGCGGCGGATAAACATAAAGGAACCGGACACTGCATCAACTACGGCGGATTTATTCTCATCCATATAAGTCAGATGATATCTGGCGAAGTGTTTGCTTTTAGGAAAGAGCCGGCTTAATCCTGTAAAGTAGTAAAAAGCAACCAGAGGAGTTATAAAGCCTCTCCTGCAGCTTGCCTGTAGGGAGCCATCCTGATTGAGAATCTTTGGGCCCATCAATCCGGCTTTCGGATGAGATTGCATGAAATCCACTGCCACTCTGAGGGTATCTTTGGCAATTACAGTGTCAGGGTTGAGTAACAGTACATATTTTCCAATAGAGCTCTGAACACCGATATTACATGCTTTACCAAAGCCAACATTGGTTTTGAGTTGAATCCAATTAACATTCTTGAATTCTGAAGTGATCAGTTCCTTTGAATTATCCCCGGAAGCGTTGTCCACAACCAGAACTTCAGTCTGCTCTGCCAGTTCTGCATCCTGTACAGATCTGATGGCATCGCGCAGGCATTCTGGCACCTTGTAATTTACAATCACAATAGAAATCAGTTTGTCAGATTTAACCGGCACTGTTAATTGTTCCTCTTGAAAAGTGATGCCAGACGAAGTTTCCAGATCAGCAGAAAGGCTTCACGAATAATCTTGGTGGACATCTTTGAGTCACCATATTTTCTGTCAGTAAAAACAATCGGTATTTCAGATATTCTGAATCCTTTTTTCCATGCGTAATAATTTATTTCCACCTGAAAGGAGTATCCGGATGAAGATATTTTGTCCAGATCAAGTTTTTCCAGAAGCTCTCGGCGAAAGCACTTGAATCCACCGGTACAATCCTTTACTGAGATTCCGGTCAGTATACTGGCAAATTTATTACCGCAATAACTTAAGAGCAGTCTGGACATGGGCCAGTTAATCACATTTACTCCAGAAATATAGCGCGATCCGATTACCAGATCATTTTCCTTTATGGCATCAAGGAAATCGGGAAGATATTTGGGATCATGGGAAAAATCCGCATCCATTTCAAATATGAATTGATAGGAACGCTGCAATGCCCACATAAAGCCACTGATATAAGCTCGCCCCAATCCATCTTTCTGAGGACGTTCCAGCAGATAGATATCATTTATGGAAGAAGCCATATCCCGCACAGATTGTGCGGTCCCATCTGGCGAGGAGTCATCTACAACAAGTATATGTGCTTGTGGAAGCACTTTTTTTATTTCCGGTATAATCAATACAATGTTTTCTCGTTCATTAAAGGTAGGAATTATTATTAGAATCTGATCTTGTTGCATTTTAGATATATTTTCTAATTTCCTGAGGTAAGAATTCTGCTATATATTAAATTTAACTGATATTTTGATTTTTGGATACTAAAATAAGTTGAATATATAAAATATCAAAGAATGTATTGTATCGGCCATAATAAAAACTGGCGGTATTGCAGCATCCAAAGCTAATACCGGGCAGCGACGGCCATCAGGCCTGGGTTACTAAAAATCCAGGCACAAGATCTGGATCTACAGACAATCCAGACGAATCAACGAACTGCAAAAAAGTTATTTATCTTTCTGTGTAAATGTACTGCGGTCTTCAGGATTACAGATTAATTGAAAAACATCCTTTGTTATGATATTTTAATAGGAATAGATGGTACTCTTGGTAATGTCTTTCCTTAACTGCATAGTTTGAATTGTAAAGGAAAAAAACAGCTGATGATGCTAATCTTTTCTTTTTTTTCTATCTTTGCAGCCACACTCTGTTTTGGGTTAGCCATAATTGTCCTTAAGTACAGCACAGAAAAGGCCTCAAACCGTATTTTTGGTTTATTCTGCCTTTCAGCTTCATTCTGGTCGATTACCGAATTTTTGGCCAGCCAATCGGAAACTGCCGGTAAAGCTGTATTCTGGTTTAATTTTGGGGCAATCTGGCCCATTTGTATAGGATTTCTGGCACATTTTGTTCTTGATTATACATCATTTCTGAAAAAACGATTATTCAGATATTTTCTCTACATTACGTATTTGACTGCACTGGTATTTGCGGTTTTTAATTACTATTTACTCAAAAGTTCGGTGGAATGGAGTTATTGGGGTTGGGACCAAAATCTTGAGCCATCTACACTGGCATCCGTAATAAACGCATGGGGAATGGCAGTTACGGTTCTGTGTGTCATTTTGCTGGCATATTTCCATTTTACTGCGAAAACCGAATCAGTTCGCTCCCAATCGTTAATCATTCTTAGCGGATGCGCAATCGCATCTTTTATTGGACTAGTTGGTGAGTTTGTACTTCCATTTTACTTCCTGAAATCACCTGATTTTACCAAAGTAGCGATCTCCTGCATGACAATATTTGTTACTTATGCGATCAGACGACATAATCTTTTCAATCTCAATCCCTCCGATGCAGCAGAGGTAATCATCAGTTCCATGTCCGATGCCCTGGTGGTTGTCAATGTTGAAGATGAAATAGTGATAGTAAACAGAGCCCTTCTTAACATGCTTCAATACACAGAAGCCGAACTGCTTGGAAAGCATCCTGATAAGCTGATAACTTTCATGGCAAACACGGATACCACAGTAAAGCAGTTATTAAAAGGTGGCTCGGTTAATGATGTACAGACCGAATTTATAAGAAAAGATGGTTCGAAAATTCCCATTTCTCTATCCTGGTCGATTCTGCGCTATAAGAATCATAAATTGAGAGGAATAGTTTTTTTCGGCCGCGACATTTCCGAACGGCAGCAGAATATGCGGATTCTTCAGCAGGCCCATGATGAGCTTGAGCAGCGGGTGGAAGAGCGAACACTGGAGCTGGAACAGCGAAACGCAGAGCTTCAGTTCGAAATACAGGAAAGAATTTTGGCAGAGAATGATCTGGCGGCTCAAAAAGAGTATCTTTCGGTGACATTACGCTCTATTGGGGATGGCGTAATTACTGTTAATGAGCATGAACATATCGTTTTCCTTAACAAAGCAGCAGAATCGATCACCGGATGGAAACAGGAGGATGCAGAAGGGAAGAAACTGGCAGAGGTGTTTCCTATCAGGCATCTGGAGAAACAGAATGCTCCCTGTTTTTTTCCAAATTCAGTATCTGAAATTGATAGCCGCAGAGTGGAACTGGTCTCATTATCCGGGGTTAATCATGTGTTATCCGAAAACCGATCTGCTATCCTTGACTGCAATGGTAAGACATTGGGATATGTGATTGTTTTCAGAGATATCACCGAAAAAGAGATTCTTGAAGAGGAGCTGTTTAAATCCAGAAAACTTGAATCAGTCAGTTTACTTGCCAGCGGCCTGGCTCATGATTTCAATAATCTGCTCACAGGAATAATAACCAATCTTTTCATGGCCAAAACCTCACTACCTATTGACAGTGAAACCTATATTTTAGTCACCAATGCAGAGAAGGCTGCTTTCAGGGCTTCAAATCTTACCAAGCAGCTTTTATCTTTTGCCAAAGACAGCATAACTCCTAACCGCGAGATCTCTTCTTTGAAAGAGCTGATAGAAGAATCGGTTGGATTCTATTTAAGCGGTTCAAAATGTGATTACCGATTGGATCTGGATGAACAGTTGTATATGGTGGAAATAGATCGTGGCCAGATCGATCAGGTGCTCAACAATATAATAGTCAATGCGGATCAATCAATGCCCCATGGGGGTACGATTACAGTCAGAGCACAAAATGTGGAACTGCAGAAAAATGTGAATATCCCATTAAAGCCTGGCAAATATGTCTGTATCAGTGTTTCTGATAATGGTATCGGAATTCCACCAGAAAATATTCATCGCATTTTCGATCCTTATTTTACCACCCGTCAGCAGGGGAATGGTTTGGGGCTTAGTTCTGCATACTCAATCGTTCTCAAACATAATGGATATATCACAGTACAGTCTGAGCTCAACAAAGGTTCAACTTTTAATATCTATTTACCAGCATCCGAAAGCATCCTTGTTGACGATTCGGTTTCTACAGAGGAGATGCGCCAGGGAAAGGGTAAAATCCTGGTCTTAGATGATGATGATATAATTCGCCGCAGTACAGAACGGCTTTTATCCCATTTGGGATATAAGGTTTTTATGGCCAATGATGGAGAGCAGGCATTGCGTTTATACAGTGCGGCTATTGAGAATGAGACTCCTTTTGATGCGGTTATTCTGGATCTTACTATCCCTGGAGGTAAGGGAGCTCAAGAGATTATTGGAGATTTACACAAATTGGATCCACACATAAAAGCCATCGTCTCCAGTGGTTATCCCGATGATCCAGTAATGCTTGATTTTCTTTCTTTTGGTTTTTGTGCAGCAATTTCCAAGCCTTACAATATAGAAGAGCTTAGCAACCTTATTAAGAAAGTCTTAGCTGGAACCGAGAATTCCCCGCTGGAAGCGCCGCCCTTAGAAAAAAAGAAGGGGTGATTCTAATTTGTGAGGTTCGGATGTTCGGAGATTTACTTGAAATATTTATGAAAAGCTTCAGGTAGCTCTCTGTAATTGAAACTTTTTTTAGGAGCAGGTAAAGAAGCAGAGTTTTTGGTATTCCAGAATAGCAGCGGGCCATTCCGATTATCGTTTACTGCTGCCTGTAAAAATGATGCACATGCTTTACCTGTATAAACCCCTTCCAGCTTGATATCTTCTGTCTCCTTCAAGCACTCTATTGCTTTACTGGATTCAGTTGTAATATGGCCATAACCCATTCCTAAGAAATCGGAATCGATTGCAAAATCATCATGGGTCAGCTCAATAATGGGAAATGAAGGATCTTTATCGTGCAGCATCCTGTTGGTGGATTCAAAAAGAGCCATAAATTTATCATGATCAGAAACGAAGGCAGGAACTACCCTCACCGCTACAACTTTGCTTTTTAATCCGGCAGCTTTTAGCCCCAGGACTAATCCCACTGCAGTACCCATAGTTCCCATAGCCACATAAATTGTGGCTGGTTCTGGAATAACTCCTCGTTGAATCTGTTCTTTAAGCTCAAAAGCAGCATTTACATAGCCGCAAATACCCAAAACCGAAGATCCACCCGGGGGAATCACATAAATCTGATCTGCTCCATTTTCATTTATTACTTTATTCAGTGAAGCCAAATGAGATTCATAATTGCTGTCCAAATACATCAGAGCGCCACTAGCATAATCTGCCGACAGATTTTTACTGATTTCAGCATTATACGGTTGGTCAAAGAGCATTAAAGTCACTTTTAAACCAGATTGTGCCCCATGCAAAGCAACCGCAAGAGCATGATTAGATCCCGCAGCCCCAGAGGTTAAAACCTGTTTGAAACCAGATGCGATGATTTCACCGAATATAAACTCCAGTTTTCTGACTTTATTGCCCCCATATAGCTCAGCGCTCAAATCGTCTCTTTTGATAAACAAATCATCACGGGACATTTTTCTGCTTAAATTTTCAAGTTTTTGCACAGGAGTGGGTAAATTTCCTATTTTGTAATAATTAAGAGAGACTGCAAGAAGTGGATAATGGTTAAATAATGGAATCATAATATTCATAACTGGTTTAAATTGTCTTGAGAATATCAGAGATCAGACTTTAAATAAAACATTTAACCAAGGAGTCGCACAATGAAAAAAAACTTAATCCTCCACTTAATTGTAATACTGTTAGTGATAGCTTGCAGTCCCAAAGATACCTTGGTA
Source organism: uncultured Fibrobacter sp. (assembly GCA_964472925.1). Lineage (GTDB taxonomy): Bacteria > Fibrobacterota > Chitinivibrionia > Chitinivibrionales > Chitinispirillaceae > JAAYPC01. The sequence continues at coordinate 14,961 of CAYYNL010000103.1, forward strand.
ATTCAAAGCTTCGAATTTATTCCAGTAGATCTGGAAAAAATCGATCAAAAGGACTATTCAGATCTCATCACCATAGTTGACAATAAGTACGGTGGTGGTAATGATATTTTCAAGACAGCATCGCTTGCAAAAGAAGAGGCTCATTTTATTTATGTCAGAGTCTTTTCCTCCAAAGATGAATCCTGCTACAGAGTCAGTATTGATCGAATGCGGGGCAAGATAATTAATATTCAGCCTGACTGTGAGGTTACGGTAGAATAGTGATACATTTCTGTGAAAGGCATGTAATGGAATGGGAGGAAGAGGTCAGTTTTTTGATCAGAGTCAGAAGTTCCGTTATAAAACCGGGTGCACCTTTTTGAAGTACCGGGTATTGTGATCCAGGTACCAACGATGAGCAATCAGCAGTGGTTACTATGGATGGAAAACAACCGAAAGTATCTCTTATTCTATTCAGAAGTTCAATTCCGTTTAATTGGGGCATTTGAAAATCGGTAATTATTACTTGAGGCTTGTTTCCATCCTGCATATAATCGATCAGATCCAGAGGGCTCTCAAATGTACAGAGATTACAATATCCTGCAAGTTGAAGATGATATTCAATGAATTGAAGTGTCAAAGGGAAATCATCGACGATCATTATATTACCAGCCATAATAACCACCTTCAATTTAACCCTGCAAAATAGCTTCCCAAACTGCAGGTTAAAAAACTACGATGTCCTTATTGTATAATCACTGCCATCCATCTGTCCAGCAATTCATATACGGTTTAAGAAGCAAAAACTGCATGATTTCAATAATTTAATGGCCCGATCATTGCAGGTTATAAAAGCATGGTTTAAAATAACAACCGGTTTTGGGATGGGGGGCTAAAAGTGCATAAAATTGTAATGGTATTTTTTATTTTGACAGTTTATGGTGGTATCTATGGACAGAGCAAATCAAAAAAGAGTGATTTGCGCAATTATCAGGACAGTCTCAGTTACATAATTGGTCGTGATGTTGGTGCTCAGTTAAAAGAGCTGGAGACCACTGTAGCAATCTCTCCTTTTTCATTGGGAGTTGAGCAGGCGCTTGAAGGAACTCCTTCTATAATTGACTCGGTAAAAGCCGACTCGATCCGGCGCAAATTTTCTATGGAGGTTCAGGAAAAACTATCCAAGAAACAGGCACAACTGGCAGAAGAAAATCTCAAAAAAAGTGAATCCTTTCTGGCAGCCAACAAAAAGAAGCCTAATGTGAAAACCACTCCCAGCGGTCTTCAATACATTATAATTAACAAAGGCAAGGGAGACAAACCAGCCCAAAGCGATTCAGTCAAAGTAGGTTACAAAGGTATGCTGCTAGACAGTACCGTATTTGACAGTACGATGGCTGGAAATCCTGTTTCTTTGGATCTTGGACGTGTGATTCCCGGTTTATCCGAAGGAATTCAATTGATGAATGTAGGGAGCAAGTATCGCTTCTTTATTCCACCAGGTCTGGCTTATGGTCCTTCCGGGGCACCTCCGGCGATTCCTCCCAATGCTGTACTAATTTTCGATATTACTCTGCATGAAATCATTGGTAAAGAGATGAAAAGCGGGTTCTGATTATTGGCAAAAACATCTTCCATAGCGGATGTTTTTGCCCTTTGTAATTCTGCTTCCCACCCCTCCCTTCCGGCCCCAGATCATGCACTGATTTGCAAAACCAAAAGAAGCTATTCAGTCTTTTTGGAAACTATTTTGTTCTGTAATACACCTGAGTAAGAATTT